>CAMFHW010000420.1 GCA_945952175.1 uncultured Phenylobacterium sp.
CGGCGGCGTCGGGCGCTCGGGGGCCGGCGGGGCGGCGGGCGGCTGCGGCGTGGGGGTGGGGGGGGTGGGCTTGGGCCGGGAGGCGCAGGCCGCCATCGAGGCGGCGGCGGTCGCGATCAGCGCCAGTCGAAGGGCGTGCTTGGTGCTGAAGCTCATCTTTGGCTTTTCCTTAAGCTGGGGCCGAAACGAAGCGCGTCGCCGCGCGGGTTACGCATTTCTACCTGTCTATCCCTACGCGGGCGTGAACCGCCACTATAGGAACGTTACGCGTCGTCACGCCGAAAAGGCGACCCGGTCAATTGAGCAGGGGCGACCAAGCCGGATCGGACCCCGACCCCGGATAGGGGGCGGGGCGCAGAATCCGGCCGGTCACGTCCACAGTCCACAAACGCGGGCCGCCGCCTGGCGTTTCCCGGCTGAACATCAAAACTCTGCCATTGGGCGCCCAGGTGGGGCTTTCGTCGAGATAGCTGGTGGTTAGCAGCCGCTCATCCGAGCCGTCCGGCCGCATGACGCCGATATGGAATTCACCGCCAGTCTGTTTGGTGAAGGCGATGAAATCGCCGGCCGGGCTCCAGACGGGGGAAGTATAGCGGCCGCCGCCGAACGAGATCCGAGACGCCGCCCCGCCCTCGGCGCTCATCACATAGAGCTGGGGCGAGCCGCCGCGGTCGGAATTGAAGACGATCTTCGAGCCGTCCGGGGAGAACGAGGGCGAGGTGTCGATGGCCGGGTCGGTGGTCAGCCGCTGGGTCGTGCGGCTCTTCAGGTTCATCACATAGATGTCGGAGTTGCCGCTCTTCTCGACGGCGAAGGCCACCCGCCCGCCGTCGGGCGAGAAGCGCGGGGCGTAGACCATGCCCGGGAACGAGCCCAGGCTCTCGCGGCGCGCCGTCTCCAGGTTGAACAGGTAGATCGCCGAGCCCGTCGGCTTCAGCGTCATGTAGGTGATCTCCTGGCTGGTCGAGGAGAAGCGCGGCGACATGACGATGTAGGAGCCGTCGGTCAGGTAGGAGGGGTTGGCCCCGTCCTGGTCCATGATGGCCAGGGTCTTGGTGCGGTTGAGCCGCCCGCCGCTCTCGGCCACGAACACGATGCGGGTGTCGAAATAGCCCTTCTCGCCGGTCAGCCGCTCATAGACGGCGTCCGAGATCTTGTGCGCCACGCGCCGCCAGTTCTCCGGCGTCGAGGTGAACTGCAGGCCCAGCAGCTGCTGCTGTGAGAACACGTCCCACAGGCGGAAGTCGACGCGCAGCCGGCCGCCCTCGACCGTCACCTGGCCGTTGATCAGGGCCTGGGCGTTGATGGTCTTCCAGTCGTCGAAGCGCGGCTGCACGGCGACCGTCAGGTCCTTCTCGATGAAGGCCTTGGGGTCGACCGGGGCGAACAGGCCCGAGCGCTCCAGGTTGTTGGTGATCACCTGGGCGATGTCGGCGCCGCGCTGGCCGCCGAAGGCCGGAATGGCGATCGGCAAGGGCTGGACGTCGCCCTTGTTGACGTTGACCTCGATCTCCGCGCGGGCGGGGGTCAGGCTCATCGTGGTCGCCAGGGCGGCGAAGATCGCCAGGAAGAGGGGCTTCAGTCGCATCATGTCCTCTAGCCGCAGGCCTCGCGGGCGTTGAAGTTCACCGTGACCCGCTGGTTGAAGAAACCGCGTGGCAGTGTCGAGAAAGGGGCGGCCTGGTTGACCGCGCGGATCGCCCGCTCGGCCGCGGCGCGCACCACGGGACTGGACGAGTGCTCCAGGCCGCCGGCGTCGACCGCGCCGACCAGCTGGCCGGCCGGGCCGAGCTGGAAGGTGGCGCGCACCTTCACGTCGCGGCCGCCCTCGACCTCGCAATTGGGATTCCACAGCCGCTGCAGCTTGTCGGCCAGGCCGTTCATCGCCGCGGCCATCTCGGCCTGGCCGGCGCCGGCCGCCTCGCGGGCCTGAAGCGCCGTCTCCGCCCGGTTGGGCCCGCGCGCGCCGACCCCGCCGGCCTTGGGCTGGGCCTTCTTGACGCTGGCCAGCAGGGCGTCGAGGTCGAGCGACTTCTGCGGCTTGGCGGGCGTCGGCGCGGGCTTGGGCGCGGGCGTCGCCGGCACGGGCTTCGGGGCCGGCGCGGGGGTCGGCTTGGGGGTCGGCGCAGGGGCGGGCTTCGGCGTGGGCGTCGGCGGCGTGGGTTTCGGCTGCGGCGCGGGTGGCGTCGGCGTGGGCTGCGGGGTGGGCTCGGGCTCCGGCGCGGGCGTCTCGGCCTGGGCGGTCTGCTCGACCTCGGCCTTCTGGGCGGCGCGCAGGTTGGTCACATTGGCGTTCGGCACGATGGTGATCGGCACCACCGAGCCCACCGGCAGTTGCTTGGTGAACAGGCCGCCGACCATCAGCAGGGCGATCACGGCGGCGTGCAGCGCCACCGACGCGATCCCCGCCCTCGAATAGTCGATCCGCGCCCGCGCCATCATCGAGCCTCAGCGCGCCTTGGGCTGGTCGGTCGCGCCGGAGGACGGCCCGCCCGTGTCGGTGATCAGGTTGATCGACGAGAAGCCCGAGGTGGACAGCGAGCCCATCACCTGGGCGACCACCGCATAGGAGGCGCGGCCGTCGGCCCGGACATAGATCGGCTTGGCCCGCTCGCCCTCGGACATCGCCTTGATCCGCGGCGACAGGCTCTCGAACGGAACCGGCTGGTCCTGCACGAACACCGCCCCGTCGGCGCGGATCGAAACCGTGATCGGGGTCTGCTGGTCCTGCATGGCCGCCGCCTCGGTCTTGGGCAGCTCCAGCGGCACGCCGGCCGTCATCAGCGGCGCGGAGATCATGAACACGATCAGCAGCACCAGCATCACGTCGACCAGCGGGGTGACGTTGATCTCCGACAGGGCGCCGCGCCGGCCGCGGCCATAGCGCCGGCGGCGGCCCGAGCCCCCGCCGGCGGCGGAGAAGGCGTCGTGGGACGAAAGCGCCATGGCTCAGACCCGCTCGGCCAGGCGGCGCTGGATCGCCGTCGACAGGTCGTCGGCGAAGCCCTCCAGCCTGGCCGAATAGCGCGAGGTGTCCGACGAGAAGCGGTTGAAGGCGATATAGGCGGGGATGGCGGCGATCAGGCCCATGGCCGTGGCGAACAGGGCCTCGGCGATGTTGGGCGCCACCACCGCCAGGTTGGTGTTCTTCTGGATCGCGATGGCCTGGAAGGAGTGCATGATCCCCCAGACCGTGCCGAACAGCCCGACGAACGGCGAGGCGGTGGCGACGATGGCGAGCGAGGACAGGCCGTCCTCCACCCGCAGCGCCTCGCGGGCGATGGTGCTGTCCAGCCCCCGGTCGATCCGCTGGATCAGCATGGCCACCTGGCCCTCGCTGGCCGGGCCCTTGGTGCGCATGTCGCGCCATTCCTTCAGCGCCCCCTGCAGCATGCGCGGCAGCACGTGGGCGGGGTTGTCGCCGGCCTGGCTGGCGATCTCCTCGAGGCTGCGGCCCGACGAGACCTCGCCCTCGAAGTCGTCGGCCTGGCGGTTCAGCCGCGCCAGCCGAAGGGTCTTGTCGATGATCACCGTCCACGACCACAGGGAGGCGAGCGCCAGTCCGATCATCACCCCCTTCACCACCCAGTCGGCGCGGAGGAACAGGGCGAGGAAGGAGAAGGACTCCGGCGTGATCGCGGCTGGCTCCATGGGGTCTCCTGGCGGCTAAGCGGGGCCGCTTTGGACCCCGCGAATGGCGAACTTGGGGCCGTCCTCTAACAAAAGAGCGGCGTGAGCGTACTTACGAGTTCATGAGGCGGCTTGCGGGGCCGTCCGGCGAGGTCGATGCAGGCGGCCTGAACGGCGGCGGTCGCCACCAGTTCCTCGCCGCGCACGATCCTCTGGCTGATGAACAGGCGCGGGCCCCTGGCCGAATCGTAGGTGGTGCGCACCAGGAGCGCGTCGTCGATCCGCGCCGGGCGACGGAAATCGATCTCCATCTTCACCACGGCGAAGGCGGCGGGGTCGGGCCGCTCCAGAAGTTGCGCATGACCGATGCCGACCAGCCGCAGGAAGTCGCTCCGCCCGCGCTCGAAATAGCGCAGGTAGTTGGCGTGATAGACCACGCCGGTGAAGTCGGTGTCCTCGTAATAGATCCGCACCGGCAGCACATGCTCGCGGCCTTCGAGCCAGCCGGCGGAGGGGGCGGTGGAGGGTTCGGTCATCTCAAAACC
>CAMFHW010000421.1 GCA_945952175.1 uncultured Phenylobacterium sp.
CCGCCCCCCCCACCAAGCTACCGCCGGTACCCCTCCCCCGCCTTGCGGGGGAGGAAGGGGTCGGGAGCACGATCACCCCTGCCCTCCGATGTGGGTCAGGCCCGGCAGGTAGCGGTGCAGCGCCTGCGGGATGGCGATGCGGCCCTTCTCGTCCTGATAGTTCTCCATGATCGCCACCAGGGTGCGGCCGACGGCGAGGCCCGAGCCGTTGAGGCTGTGGACGTAGCGCGTCCCCTTCTCGCCGGCCTTCTTGGTCCGGGCGTCCATGCGCCGCGCCTGGAAATCCCCGCAGTTCGAGCAGGAGCTGATCTCGCGGTATTTGCCCTGCGACGGCAGCCAGACCTCGAGGTCGTAGGTCCGGCGCGCGCCGAAGCCCATGTCGCCGGTGCACAGCAGCATGGTGCGGAACGGCAGCTCCAGCCGCTTCAGGATCGCCTCGGCGCAGGAGACCATGCGCTCGTGCTCGGCCTCCGACTGCTCGGGCGTGGTGATCGAGACGAGCTCGACCTTGTAGAACTGGTGCTGGCGGATCATGCCGCGGGTGTCGCGGCCCGACGCGCCGGCCTCGGAGCGGAAACAGGGGGTGAGCGCCGTCACCCGCATCGGCAGCTCTTCCTCGTCGACGATCTGGCCCATGACCAGGCTGGTCAGCGGCACCTCGGCGGTCGGGATCAGCCAGCGGCCGTCGGTGGTCTGGAACAGGTCCTCGGCGAACTTCGGCAGCTTGTCGGTGCCATAGGCGGCCGCGTCGTTGACCAGCAGCGGCGGCGAGACCTCGGTATAGCCGTGCTCCTGGGTCTGGATGTCGATCATGAACTGGCCGAGCGCCCGCTCCAGCCGGGCGAGCTCGCCCTTGAGCACAGTGAAGCGCGCGCCGCTCATGCGGGCGGCGGCCTCGAAGTCGATCAGACCCAGGCCCTCGCCGATGTCGACATGGTCCCGGGGATTGGAAATCGCGAAGGGCTCGCCCCAGCGGCGGACCTCGACATTGTCGTGCTCGTCGGCGCCGGCCGGCACGTCGGCGAACGGGATGTTCGGCAGGGCCGCCAGCAGATCGTGCAGGGCCTGGGCGGCGTCGCGCTCGGCCTCGGCCTCGGCGGCCTGGTTGGCCTTGAGGATCTCGACCTCGGCCATCAGGGCCTGGGCGGTCGCCTCGTCCTTCCTGGCCTTGGCCTGGCCGATCTGCTTGGACAGGTCGTTGCGGCGCGCCTGAACCTGTTCCGACGCCGTCTTGATGGCCCGGACCTTGGCGTCGAGCTCGACGGCCTCGGCGGCGGCGCCGGATCGCCCCTTCGCCGCCCATGCTTTCTCGTAAAGCTCGGGGTTTTCGCGAAGGGCTCGGATGTCGTGCATTGTCGCCGCCGTTGGGGATGAGCGGACTTCTCTAGTGCGCGTCGTGAGGCGCGCCAAGGCGTGAGGGGCGTATTCCTGCCGCGCCGCCCCGGATGAGGTCAGACGACGGCGACATCCCGAGTGGCGTCCTCGCGCTTGCGGCGGATCTCGATCAGCTTCACGCACCAGATCGAGACCTCGTAGAGCAGCACGATCGGGGTCGCGAGAAGGATCTGGCTGATCGGGTCGGGCGGCGTGACGATGGCCGCGACGATGAAGATGCCGACGATGGCGTAGCGGCGGCCCTCGGACAGCATCTTGGCGCTCACCAACCCCGCCATGCCGAGCAGGGTCAGGATGACCGGCAGCTGGAAGCAGAGACCGAAGGCCAGCAGCAGGGTGGTGACCAGGGTCAGGTAGTCGGAGACCTTGGGCAGCAGCTCCACCGAGATCGCGCCGGCGCCGGTGATCTGCTGGCTGAGCGAGAACCACAGGACGAACGGGAAGATCAGGAAATAGACCAGGGCCGCGCCCATCAGGAACAGGGTCGGCGAGGCGATCAGGAACGGCAGGAAGGCGCGGCGCTCACGCTTGTAGAGGCCGGGCGCCACGAAGCCGTAGACCTGCCAGGCCAGAACCGGGAAGGTCACCACCACCGCGCCGAAGCCGGACAGCTTCAGCTTGGTGAAGAAGAATTCCAGCGGGGCGGTGTAGATCAGCTTCAGGTTCTGGCCGGCGACGCTCGGGACCTCCTTGAGGCCCAGCAGCGCGAGCAGCAGGTCGAACGGCCCGCCGCTGTGGGCGACCTTCGGCGGCGCGGGCTCCAGGTGCAGGAACTGCAGGATGCTCTCGAAGAAGGTCACGTGCGGGCCCGCCGCCTCGGCGGCGCGCTGGGCGGCGAGGATCTGCGCGGCGATCTCGTAGGGGTGCAGCAGGGCGTTGTAGATCTGGGTCGCGAAGGCGAAGCAGAATACGAAGCCGACGGCGAGCGCGGCGACGCAGACGATCAACCGCTGACGCAGCTCGATCAGATGATCGAGCAGAGGCGCGCGCGAGGCCTCGATGTCGGCTTCGTCGGGATCGATGTCGCTCACGCGACGCTCCCGGCCTTGGGCTTGGCGGCGCGGCGGGTGGTCTTGGGCGCAGCGGGTTTCGCGGCGGCGGCCTTAGGCGCGAGCGGCTTCTTGGCCACCGGTTTGGCGGCAGGCTTCGCCGCGGGCTTGGCGCCCGCCTTGGCGCGCGGCTTCGGCGCCTTGGGATCGACCACGGTCGGCTCGCGGGCGGGACGACGCCTGCGCGGAGCCTTTTCGGCCACGGTCGGCTCGGCCGCCCCCTGCCCCACCTCGATGGTCGTGGTCTGGGCGAGGCCCTCGGCCTGGTAGCCGCTGGTCGGCGGATGGAACTGGACCCCGGAGCCGTTCAGGCTGTCGCCGATCTCGTTGAAGATCTGGCTGGTCTGGGCGTTCATCGCCTCATGGGCCGCCTGGTCGGCGAACTGGCCCTTGCGCATGGCCTCGACCTCGCGCCGCAGCTCGTCCAGTTCGGACTGGCGGGCCATCTCGTCGAAGCTGGCGCGGAACTCGTTGGCCATGCTCCGCAGCTTGCCGACCCACTGGCCGACCTTGCGCAGCATGATCGGCAGGTCCTTCGGCCCGACGACGATCAGCGCGACGATCGCGATGACGACGTATTCGAGCCCACCGACTTCGGGAAGCATGCCCTGGTCCTAAACGTGCAAAACCACGCCGGCCGGAACCGGCGTGGAGCCATCATCCGTGCGCCGCGCCTCAGCCGCGGGCTTCGTCCTTCTCGGACGGAAGCGGGGCGGCCTTGGCGGTCGTCTCGGGCTCGTCCTTCAGGCCGTCACGGAATGCTTTGATGCCCTTGGCGGCGTCGCCCATGATGCCCGAGAGCTTGCCCCGGCCACCGAAGAGCAGCAGCGCGACGACCGCGACCGCCAGGACGTGCCAGATGCTGAAAGCACCCATGTCTTACTCCTATGCGCCTCGCCCCTCGGGCCCCGCGCCAAATGTCATTCGCCCGCTTATAGTCCGGTCGGCGCGTGCGCGCCAATCCGATCGCAACAGGCCCCGATTTGCCGCACCGATGCGCGGGTCAGGCGCCCTCTTCCGTCGCCTCGCCCAGGTAGTCGGTGTGGAATTCCGGCGCCGCGCCGTCGTCCTCGATTGGATCCTCGTCCGGCTCGACCAGACCCGGGGTCGGCACGGCGAAGTCGGCCGGCAGGTCCATGCTGAGCAGGCCCGCGGCCTTCATCTCGGCCATGCCCGGCAGGTCGCTGAGGGTCGCCAGGCCGTAATGCTCGAGGAAGGCGTCGGTGGTGCCGTAGGTGACCGGCCGGCCGGGCGTCCGCCTGCGGCCGCGCATGCGGACCAGGCCGAGTTCCAGCAGGACGTCGAGGGTGCCGCGCGAGGCCTGGACGCCGCGCACGGCCTCGATCTCCGCGCGGGTGACCGGCTGGTGGTAGGCGATGATGGCCAGGGTTTCCTGGGCGGCGCGGGACAGGCGGCGCGGCTCCTCCCGTTCCTCGGTCATCGGGAAGGCGAGATCGGCGGCGGTCTGGAAACGCCAGCGGTCGGCGACGCAGGCGAGCTCGACGCCGCGGCCAGCATAGCGGGCCTGCAGGGCGGCGACCCCGGCCTCGACGTCGGAGCCCTCCGGCAGGCGCTTGGCGAGGTCGTCCAGGCTGAGCGGGCCGGCGGCGGCGAACAGCAGGGCCTCGATCCGGCGCTCTGTATCGGCGGGATCCGGCGCGGCGGCGGTTTCGGTCAGGGTCTCGAGGTCGTCGTCGCTCATG
>CAMFHW010000422.1 GCA_945952175.1 uncultured Phenylobacterium sp.
CCCATGCAGCCCTCCCTAGAAAATGGTGCTCATGTTGGTGGACAGGATCAGGGTCTGATCCAGGAAGATATGCCGGCGGGCGAGCCTCAGCCCCTCGTGCGTGCGGCGCAGAACGTCCGTGCGCCGGCCGATCCAGCTGTCGACCTCGGTGTTCAGCCGGGTGCGGTAGAGGTGGAAGCAGACATCGAGCGTGATCTCGTCACCCTCGACCGCCTCCAGTCGGACGTTGGACACGAAGTGGCGCGAGCGCGACGGCGGATCCTCCGACCAGGCGGACCCCGCCTCCAGCTTCTTGACCCGCATTTCCAGGAGTTCGCGGTCGTCGTCGAAGAAGGCCATGTCGCCCGGCCTCGTGAATTCGCGATCGATGTCGCTGAGCGTCACGGTCCGCCGGATCGGCATCCAGTAATGGATGTCGTCCGCCAGAAGGCCCAGCCAATCGCGGTAGCGTCGGGCGTCCAGGAGCGCGGCCTCTCCATAGAGGAACTCGGCGGCCTCGAACTGGACGGCCATGCGTTCGGCCACCGTCATATCGGCCAGGCGCGATGCGGCCGCCTTCGTCGCGACGGCGTCCATCAGACCGCTCCTTGCGGAACAGCCGCGTGGCTGGCCTTCAGCTCGGCCCAGCTTCCCGCCGCCATCCAGTCGGTCCAGCCGCGATAGAACCAGCGCTGGCCGTGCTCGTTGATCTGCGTCTCGATATAGTGCTCGCCGCCCGCGCTGGTCTTCACCTCGTCCCGACCCAGTCCCATCTGCAGGGTCTGGCCGAGGCCCTTGCCGACCACGCCGCGCGCAGCCCGGGTGCTTTGGCTCCAGTTCTCGCCGTCGTCCTGTTCCAGCAAGCCGGCCGGGCCGAACAGGTGGGAGGCGGTGCGGATCATGCCCTTGCGCAGGGCCGGCGGCGCGCCTTTGGGCACGATCGTGTACCACCAGAGTTCGGTCTTGAACGGTCCGCGAGGAATGCGCAGGCAGACCTGGAGGCCGCTGATCGTCACCCACAGGTTCGGGAAGATGTTCGGATGGCCCATGCTGCGGACGCCGACAGGGCCCATCAGGTCCTTGGCCGCCCGGGGCCGCAGGCGCATGCCGCCCTGCATCGACTTGGACATCTCGGCGCGCTGGTCATCGTCCAGCAGGTCGAGCTGCGCCTGCATCGCCGCCGGGATGCCGGGCCCGCTGATCGCATGGCCATACTCGCCCAGCATCACCAGCTGATTGTCGGGATGGAGGATTTCGGCGAGATTCACGAAGCCGGAACTGCCCGCCGAGGCGTGGCTGTACATCACGTGATACCAGTCGAAGAGGTTGTCGACCGCGATCTTCCAGTTGCAGTCGATGATGTTCTTCTGGATGCCGTCGACGACCTCCACTTCGCCGTAGGCGCAGATCATGCCGATGCCGGAGCGGCCGGTCTCGCCCAGGAAGTCGTGAAGCGACGGCGCGTCCGGGTCCATGCTGGCGAACCAGAAGCCCAGATAGTGTTCGACCCGCGCGGCCCGGTGCAGGCCGAGCGTGCTGCGGTCCAGCGCGCCGTGATAGTAGGTGCGCTGGCCGGGCACGCCGATCAGGGCGCCGTCCAGGCCGTAGTTCCAGCCGTGATAGCTGCAGACGAAGGACTTGGCGCGGCCCTGCTCGGCGCGGCACAGGGCGTTGCCGCGGTGGCGGCAGGAATTCACCAGCACGTTGACCGCGCCATTCTCGCCACGGACCACGATGACCTGGTCCTCGCCGATGTAGCTGATCACATAGTCGCCCGGCTCGGGGATCTGGCTGTCATGGGCCATGAAGTTCCAGCCGCGGGCGAAGATGCGCTCGAGCTCCAGCTGGTAGAGCGCCTCGTCGGCATGCACCCGCCGATCCAGCCGGCCGGTGGCGGGGTCGAACAGGGCGCGGATCGCTTCCGGGGTCCAGGTCGGATGCACATGGCTTCCATCCGCCATTTTTCGCTCCCTTCTCTTTGAAGTTCTTCGTCTTCTGAGGGTGAACCTAGGCTGGCGCGCCGCGCCGCAGGACTCCCGAGGGTCCAAAAGAATTGATAGTTCGTCCAAACCGATCGGCGAGCGGACTCACAGCGCGAAGTCCCCGTTCGCCGCGCCGAGCAGGACGCCGCCGGCGTTCAGCGCGCCCTTGTCGGCGTTCAGGTAGGCATGGTTGGACGCGGCCTGGACGTCGCGGAAGAAGCGCTGAAGGGGGTTCTCCTGGCGGATGCCCCGGCCGCCTGACGCCTTGAACAGCAGCTCGATCGCCAGCATCGTCTGGCGCGACAGGTTCTGCGCATCCCACTTGTGCCGGACGCGCACCTCGAGGGGGATGGCTTCGTCGGCGTCGGCGTACCGGTCGAGTTCCTTGAAATTGGCGGCGATGAGGGCGCGCTGCGCGCGGATGATCGCGTCCGCCTGGGCCAGGCGGGTCCGGATCGCGGGATCCTCGGAGGCCTTCGCCCGGTCGTAGGCGCCGAGCCGGGTCTCCATCTGTCCGACGAACGACTGGCGCGCGCCCTCGGCCATGCCGAGGGTCACCATGGCGAGGCAATAGGCGAACACCACGCCGAACGGATAGCGATAGGTCGCCGCGGTGAAGGTCGCGCGACCGGGATCGGCGCCCATGAACGAATGGACGAAACTGTGCGTCCGGTGTTCAGGCACGAAGGCTCCCTCCACGACGATGTCCTTGCTGCCTGTCCCGCGCAGGCCGAGCACATGCCAGGTGTCGTCGATCCGGTAATCGGACCGCGGGATGATGAAGGCGCGGGAGTCGGGCGGCCCGCCGGGCGCCGAGGGTGCGATCCCGCCCAGGATCGCCCAGGCGCAATGGTCGCTCCCGCTGGAGAATGGCCAACGGCCGCTGACCAGAAAGCCCCCCTCGACGCGCTCGACCGCGCCGAAGGGCGCATAGGAGGACGATAGCCGGACGGTGTCGTCCTCGGCCCAGAGATCGCTGGCGACCCGTGGGTCCAGGAGGCCCATTTCCCAGTTGTGGACGCCGACCAGGCAGAGGCACCAGGCGCTCGACGGACAGCCCTGGGCGAGGATCGCGGAGACCTCGAACAGCACCTGAGGGCGCATCTCGTAGCCGCCATACATCGCCGGCTGAAGGATCCGGTAGAAACCGGCCGCCTCGAACGCGGCCACGGCCTGCGGCAGCACGGTGCGGGCGTCCTCGGTGGCCTGGGCGCGCTCGGCCAGGGTCGGGACCATGGCCCGGGCGCGGTCGAGCAACTCGGCGTGGGTCGGCGCGGCGGCGGGCGCGCGCGTGAGCGTCGTGGTCGTCATGATGTTCCTCCCACCGGGAGTCATGAGCCCACCCTGGCCACACAAAAACTTTTCTGTTCTGATCCCTCCCATCACCAACATGAATGGATTGGGCGATGGACGAGGCGGAACGCCGGCTGCGGCAGACCAACCTCAACCTGCTGCCGGTGCTCGGCGAACTGCTCAAGCACCGCAGCGTCACCCGCGCGGCGGCCAAGCTGAACCTGACCCAGGCCGCGGTCAGCAACAGCCTGCGCAGGCTGCGTGCGCATTTTGGCGACGAACTCCTGGTGAAGGAGGGCCGCGGCCTGCGCCTGACGCCGCGCGCCAAGGCCCTGATGGAGCCGCTGGAGCGGGCCTTGAGCGCCATATCGGGCGTGCTTGCGGAGGAGCCGTTCGACCCGGCGAGTTCGGATCGGCGATACAGGATCGCGACGGCGGACTATGTCACGGCGGTGCTCACGCCAGCCCTGGTGCGGCTGCTGGAGAAAGAGGCCCCCGGCGTCAGCGTGCAGATGGTGACGGCGCGCAGCCGCTCGGCCGAGGACCTGCGCTTCGAGCGTGTCGACCTTCTGATCACGCCGCGGGAGATCGTCGCCGCGGCCATCTTCGACGCGCCGAACGTCCAGCGCGAGTTCGCGTTCGAGCCGCTGGCGCGCGATCCCTTCGTCTGCATCGGACGGGCCTGCGACGAGGCGCTCGCCCGGGGCCTGACCCGCGAAGAGTACCTGGCCCGGCCGCATGCGAGCTTCTTCCTCGACCTGGATGTCCACGCGAGCCTGGAGCATGCCTGGCTGCAGGAAAACGGGACCGGACAGTTCGATCGTCTCCTGACCTCCGACTTCACCGTGCTGCCCCTGTTGCCCGCGGCGACCG
>CAMFHW010000423.1 GCA_945952175.1 uncultured Phenylobacterium sp.
CTTGAAGGGCCCGCCTCACGCCAGCCGCTCACCAACCTTACAACGGCGTGAGGTTCGGGGCGCGAACCTTACAAATCTGCGAGACGGCGTTGGGGAGGCCGCAAGGCCGCGGGCGCCATATGATCGCGCGCGCATCCGGCGCGTGTCCGCATCAGAAGGAGGCGACATGTCGATCTTCCGCCCCGCCGCCCTCGCGGCCCTCATCCTCGCCGCCGCCGCGCCCGCGACGCTCGCGGCTCCCGCCCCGGCGCCCGCCAAGCACGCCGCCGCCCATGTCGATCCGGTCAAGAAGGCCGCCTGCGAGAAGGTCTGGGCGGCGCAGAAGGTGCGGCATGGCTCGCACGCCGCCTTCGTCGCCGCCTGCGTTTCGAAGGGCTAGGCGATGGCGTCCGCCACGGTCACAGTCTGCGTCCATCCCCGGGGGATTCGATGAGCCGCCGCATCCTGCTGGTCGAGGACGACGCCGACACCGCCGACTATATCCTGAAGGGCCTGCGCGAGGCGGGCTTCACGGCCGAGCATGTCGCCGACGGGCGCGACGGCCTCTACATGGCCAGCAGCTCGGACTTCGACGCCATCGTCATGGACCGCATGGTGCCGGGCATGGACGGACTGTCGGTGACCAAGGCGGTGCGCGCGGCGGGCGTCGGGACGCCGATCCTGATCCTCAGCGCGCTGGCGCACCTGGACGAGCGGGTCACCGGCCTGCGGGCCGGGGCCGACGACTACCTGACCAAGCCCTTCGGCTTTTCCGAGCTGGCCGCGCGGCTGGAGAACCTGATGCGGCGCGGGTCGGGCAAGAGCGTGGAGACGGAGCTCGGCTGCGGCGACCTGGCGCTGGACCTGCTGTCGCGCAGGGTGACGCGGGCCGGGCGGACGCTGGAGCTCCTGCCGCGCGAGCTGAAGCTGCTGGAATATTTCCTGCGCCACCGCGACCGGGTGGTGACGCGCACCATGCTGCTGGAAGAAGTCTGGGACTATCGGTTCGACCCGCACACCAGCCTGATCGACACCCACATCAGCCGCCTGCGCAAGAAGATCGACGAGGGCTTCGACAAGCCTTTGCTGCACACGGTGCGCGGTTCCGGCTACCGGCTGTCGGAGGCGCCTTGATCGGCCGCCCGTCGCTGCGCGGGGCGCGTCCGGCGACCCTGGCCCTGGTGGTGGCGGCCGCAGTCGCCGTGGTCCTGGCCGTCGGCCTGATGGCGGTCGACGTCGCGGGCGAGCGGATCATCGCCAGCCGCCAGCACCTCGTGGCCGAGACCGCGCGGGACTATTTCGTGGCCTTCGCGCACGAGGAGGGGCTGGACGCCATGGCCCGCGCGCTGGACCATCGGGCGCGCACCGAGCACGGGGCGTTCGAATACGCCGTGTTCGACAACGACGGGCGCAGGATCGGCGGCTCCACCCTGCTGACCGCCGAGGCCCTGCCGGCGCCGGGCTATGCGACCCGGACCATCGGCGACGCCGACTACGAGGTGCTGGTCCAGCCGATGTCGGTGGGCGGGACCCTGGTGATCTACGAGAACCTGGCCGACCGGCGCGGCTTCCATCGCGCGATCCTCGGAGCGGTGGGCACGACCCTGCTGGTCAGCCTGGCGATCGTCGCGGCCGTCGCCCTGTGGCTGGGTGGGCTGCTGGTGCGCCGGGCGCACGGCATCGCCGACGCCGCCGAGAAGATCGCCGCCGGCGACCTCTCCGCCCGCGCCCCGGTGGCCGGGGTGGACGACGTGTTCGACGAACTGGCGGTGGCGATCAACGCCATGCTGTCGCGGATCGAGGAGTTGATGACCGGCATGCGCACGGTCACCGACAGCCTGGCCCACGACCTGCGCTCGCCGCTCACCCGGCTTCGGGGCGCGCTCAGCCGGGCCCAGGAGGAGGGGCTGTCGCCGGACGCGCGGCTGGGCCTGATCGCCGAGGCCCAGGGGCAGAACGAGCAGGTGCTGGCGACCTTCGCCGCCCTGCTGGACATCGCGCGGGCGGAGTCGGGCCTGTCGCGCGAGCTGATGGCGCCGCTGGACCTCGCCGAACTGGTGCGCGACCTGGGCGACCTGTTCGAGCCGGTGGTCGAGGACGCGGGCCAGAGGCTGGCGGTCGTGGTTCCGGAGGGGCCGGCGGCCTTCACCGGCCACGAGCTCCTGCTGCGCCAGGCGGTCGGCAACCTGCTGCACAACGCCGCCCGCTATGCCGGGCCGGGAGCCACGATCACCCTGGGGCTCGAACCGGCCGACGGTGAATTCGACCTGGTGGTCGCCGATACGGGGCCGGGCGTGCCGGCCGAGCAGAGGGGGCGGGTCGTCGAGCGGTTCGTGCGCCTGGACGAGGCCCGATCGAGCCCGGGCTCAGGCCTGGGCCTGGCCATCGCGGCGGCCTGCGCCAAGCTGCACGGGGGACGGCTGGTGCTGGAGGACAACCATCCCGGCCTGCGGGCGGTGCTGCGCCTGCCGGTCGCCGTCGAGCCTCACCAGGGCACGGTCTTGCCGCTGCGGTCGAGGTAGCGCAGGCCGGGGGTTCCCAGCTGGGCGACGAGGACGTCGACGACCTGCGGGATGGCTTCCTCCATGCCGACCGGGGCGTTCGGGCCGCCCAGTTCGGTGCGGATCCAGCCGGGCGCGAGGAGGATGAGCGCGCGTTTCCCGTCGGCGTGGCGGGCGGCATAGCTGTTCATGAGCTGGTTCAGGGCGGCCTTGCTGGCGCGGTAGACATCGCTGCCGCCGCCCTTGTTGTTGGCGAGGCTGCCCTGGCCGGAGGACATCACCCCGATCACGCCGTCCGGGGCCGCCAGCTCGCCGAGCTGTTCCACCGCACGCATGGCGCCCAGCGCATTGGTCACCATGATGCGGACGAAGGCGTCGGTGGCGATCTCGCCGATGGTCGCCGGGCGGCCCTCGTCGGCGACGCCGGAATTGACGAAGACCATGTCGAAGCGGCGATCGGCCAGGCGATCCCGCAGGGCCGCGATCTGGTCCGGGGCGTCGATGTCGAGGGTCTCGACCGACACCTGGCCGGGCCGCCGGGCGGCGAGCCCGTGCAGCGCGGTCCCGGCGCTGCGGACGGTGCCCACCACGCTCCAGCCCCGGTCGGCGAACTCGGCGGACATGGCATGGCCGAGGCCGCGGGAGGCGCCGACGATCAGGATCGAGCGGCCGGCGTCGGGGGCAGAGCTCATGCGAAGGCCTCTGGCTGCGGGGTCGTGGGCGGATATGAGCGCTCTAACAGCCCGGCGCCAGGCGGTGCGTCAGCCGAAGCGGCGGGGAATCTCGTCGCGGCGGGTGACGGAAAAGGTCGTCTCGCCATTCTTC
Source organism: uncultured Phenylobacterium sp. (assembly GCA_945952175.1). Classification (GTDB taxonomy): domain Bacteria; phylum Pseudomonadota; class Alphaproteobacteria; order Caulobacterales; family Caulobacteraceae; genus Phenylobacterium. The sequence goes on from CAMFHW010000423.1 coordinate 3,306, forward strand.
AGGGCGACCAACCTGTCCTCGATGTGGAAGTGGGTGGCGGTGGAGGTCATGGCGATCTCGACCCGGACCTCGCAGTCCCAGTCGCCACGGCGGTAGCGGCTGTTCTGGCGCACTCGCCAGACGCAGCTCTGACGATCCCGGGGATCGTAGGTCAGCGTCATGTCGGGACCGCCGCCCGACATCTCCAGGCCGGTGGCCTTGATGGTCGAGGCGCTGCCGGCCCAGCCGCCCTCGATGGTGACCGCGCCTTGCGGGCCCTCGTCGATGCGCAGCGTCGGGTCGCCGCGCGAGAAGCCGGGGCGGGTCTCCTCGAGATCGAACGGCGCCTCGGCCTCGGGGATGGGGCGCACGGGCAGGTCCAGCGCGCAGCCCGCCAGGTCGAAGGTCAGGGTCGGGGCCTCGGGCAGCGGCCAGACCAGGGGCCAGAGGCTTTCCGACAGCGACAGGCGCAGGGTCGAGCCGGGCTCGAAGCGATGGGCGATCGGCTGCAGCTCGACGATCGCGTCGTAGGCCTGGCCGGGCGTCAGGGGCCGAGGCTCGGCGGTGACGCCGTCTCGGAAGGCGAGGTTCAGCAGGCCGTAGGAGACCAGCCAGGCGCGGCCCTGTGCATCGACTTCGCAGAGCCGGGCGGCGACGGCGGCCATGGGGCGGTCGCTCTTCAGCCGCAGCGCCAGGCGTGGGACGCCGACCACCTCCAGGGGCTCGGAGACCGGCAGGGCGAAGGTCAGGGATCGCGCGTCGTCCGCCGTCTGGTCGCGGGGCAGTTCGGCCGGGGCGTAGGGAATCCATTCGGGCATGCCGAGGC
>CAMFHW010000424.1 GCA_945952175.1 uncultured Phenylobacterium sp.
GCTTCATCCTCGACGATGAGCAGGCGGCGGCCGGTGAGGAGGACGGGGGCGGTCATGTGGCGACCAGGGAGAGCTTGCCGGAGAGCGGCAGGCGGATGTGGCAGCTGAGCCCCTCGGGACGGTAGGCGAACCGCGCCTCGCTGCCGAGCTCGTGGGCCAGGCCGCGTTCGATCAGGCGCGAGCCGAAGCCGCGCCGGTCAGGCGGGTCCACGGCCGGGCCGCCGGACTCCCGCCAGTCCAGGGCGACCACGTCGCCGTCGGCGCGCCAGGCGATGTCGACGCGCCCCGTCGCCGTGGAGAGGGCGCCGTATTTCGTCGCGTTGGTGGCGAGTTCGTGGAAGGCCATATTCAATGTGACGGCGGCGTTGGGGAGCAACCTCACGTTCGGCCCGTCGGCGGCGAAGCGGTCGCCCCCCTCCGAATAGGGCTCCAGGGTGCGGCGGACGACGTCGTGCAGCGAGGCCCCCTCCCAGGCCGCCTCGCTCAAGAGGTCATGGACGCGGGCGAGCGCGCGCAGGCGGTCGAGGAAATTCTCGCCGGAATCCTGGGAGGCCGTGGTCTGCATCGCCAGGGACTGGACGGTGGCCAGGGTGTTCTTCACCCGATGATTGAGCTCGTGGATCAGCAGCTGCTGGCGCTCCTCGGCCTGGCGGCGCTCGGTGATGTCGAGGGAGATGCCGGTCATGCCCACGGCGACCCCGTCGCGCCAGACGGCGCGGCCGCGGGCCAGGACCCAGCCGATGGAGCCGTCGGGGCGGAAGGTGCGGTATTCGACCTCCATCTCCTCGTCCTTGGCGACGGCGCGGTCGACGGCCGCCTGGCGCAGGGCGACATCGTCCGGATGGATGAGGGCCAGAAGGTCCTCGATGCTGTCGAACGGGTGATCGGGGGGCAGGCCGAAGACCACGCGGCAATATTCCGAGGTCTGGAAGCGGCGGGCGGCGAAGTCGTACTGCCAGCTGCCCATGCGGCCGGCGCGCAGGGCGTATTCGAGCTGGCGCTCGTTCTGGCGCAGGTCGTCGCGGGACGGTTCTTCGGGTTCGTCGCGGCGAGTCATCGAAAGCCCGGATCGAACGGATTTGCGCAGCATGAGCGATCCGTGGAGTGGGATACAGCCCAAAATGGGGCGGGCGGCGCTGGCCCTCGCCCCGGCCCTCTGCCTGAGGGAGCGGGCGACGAGGCTAGAGCTGGCCGAGGGTGAAGATCATCAGGCTGACCAGCAGGAAGGTGAAGGCGAAGAAGGTGGAGAACCAGACGATCAGGGTCTTGACGATCGCGCCCGGGACGCTGGAGCCATAGGTGCCCCGCAGGGTCTGGTAAAGATTGATCGGGGTCCAGATGGCCACGAGGCCGAACCAGAAGGGCTGGACGGTCACCGGCAGGACGAGACCCAGCGCATTGGTCAGGAAGGCGAAGGACAACAGGTTCATCGCCACCAGGATGTGGTCGTAGATGTAGTACTGGCGGCGCGTCACGTAGACCAAGGCCAGGCTGAGCCCCACGATCGGCAGCAGCAGCACCGCCAGGCGGTGGCCCCAGGCGAACATCACCGTCAGATAGTATTCCGGATTGGCGACGGCCTTCTTCAGGCCGTCCTTCAGCCAGGCGCCGCGGTCGTGGGAGTCGGACGGCGCCTTCTGGATCTCGTCGATGGCGCCGAGGGTCTCGGTGCGGGCCTCTTCCGACCCCAGGATGCCGGCTCCCTTGTATTCGCCGGAGACGGGCTCGCCGCGGGCCAGGCGGTCGGCCTTGTCGATCTTTCTGGCGTACTTGGCCTGGGCGGCGGCGGCCGACTTGGCGTAGCGCGCCTCGATCGCGGCCTTGTCCGCGCCCGGTTCCTTCAGATTGTCGGTGCGCAGTTCGGCGGCGTCGGCGAGGTGTTCGTCGCGATCGCTGGCCGCCTCCTTCCGCAGGCGATCGGCCTCGGCGGCGCGGCCCTGCGGCGTGGCCAGCGCGGCCTCGCGGGCGTGGGCCTGGGCTTCCTGCGCCTTGGTGATCTGATGGATCGCGTGTTCGGCGGCGAAGATAAACAGCAGGAGCGCGACCAGGAAGGTGCGGAAGGGCGGCACGTGGCGGACCAGCCGGCCTTCCATATAGTCCTTGGCGAGCTTGCCCGGCTGGAAGAACAGGGCGGGCAGGGTGCGCGAGAGCCGGCCGTCCAGATGGAACAGGCCCTCGATGGCCTCCCAGATCAGGTGGAAGATCGAGCGCTTGTGGCGGTCGTATTCCTGGCCGCAGGCATGGCAATAGGGGCCTTCCAGCGCCGCGCCGCAATTGGCGCAGTGGGCGCCGGGCGGCGGGGGTGGCTTGGGGCGGCCGACCATGTGGGGCAGGGAATCCGCCGCCGCCGCTTCCAGCTCTACGCTCACACCGCCCCCGTGGTTCGATTGCGTCGGCGCAACCTAGAGCACCACTTTCCCGCCGTCATCCTAGGCCTCGTGCCCAGGACCCCCGCCGACGCCGAATAGGAACTGCACGCGCGGGCTCGGCTGCTGCGCTTGCAGGATCCGTCACGCCGGTAGAGGGGGCCCAGGCACGAGGCCTAGGATGACGGGCCGTGGGATTACCGCCGGTCGCCCGGGCGAGTGCCGGGGACGCCTTCGTCCTGGTTGGGCAGCAGGCCAGAGCCGCGGCCGACGGTGCCGAGCAGCTGTTCGAAGATGGTCAGCTCGCGGCCGCGGGTGGGCGTCTCGCGGCCGTTGAAGGCGATCAGCTTGCCGTCCTTGAGGCTGTACTGGTTCACCGACTCCACCATCTCGGTGTCCTTGTTGAACACGATGGCGGTGACGTCGCGCCGGGTGGTGACCGACTTCTTGAACGCCACGGTCTCCTTCATCTGGTCGATGTAGAACCAGACGTTGGGATCGAAGGTCGAGGTCGCCGACGGCGAGCCCAGGCGACCGCGGACGGTCGACTTGGTGTCGACCCCGGCCTTCACGTCCTTGGGATTGGCGTCGATGGCCTGGAAGCCGGAATAGGCGGTGATCGGCGCGCAGGCGGCCGGGCCCATCAGGCTCAGCGCGAGGACGGCGAAGGCGGCGCGTCGGAACATAGAAGACCCATCAGAATTTCCAGGGCCTTTGACCTATCGCTCGCGGCCCCTTACTGCAATGCCGCCCTTAAGCGCCCCTCGGGGCGAAATCGAGGCCGATATGATCCTGGACCGCCTGTTCCGCCCGAAACCCGCCCAGATCGCGGGGGCTTCGCTCTATGCCGCCTGCGTCGAACAGGCGCGCTCGCCGGCGCTCTATGCCGAGTTCGGGACGCCCGACACGGTCGAGGGGCGATTCGAGATCTACACCCTGCACGTGGTGCTGCTGCTGGATCGTCTGGTGCGGCACGGGCCGAAGGCGGCCGAGGTGAGCCAGGGGCTGTTCGACACCTATGTGCGCTCGCTGGACGACGCCCTGCGCGAGATGGGGGTGGGCGACCTGTCGGTGGGCAAGAAGATGCGCCGGCTGGGCGAGGCCTTCTATGGGCGGGTGAAGAACTACGAGGCGGCGTTCGCGGCCCTGCCGGAGGCGGGGGAGCTCGACGCCCTGCTGGCGCGGACGGTCTATGCGGGCGTCGAGGCGCCGCCGGTCGAGAGCCTTCGCGGCTATGTGACCACCCAGCGCGCGGCGCTGGCCGGCCAGGACCTGGCGCCGATCCTGGAGGGCCGCGTGGCCTGGAGCCCGATCGCGTGAGCTGGAGCTATCCGATTCGGCTCTCGGAGCTGGCGCGGGGGGCGGTGAAGGTCCGCCTGGAGCCCGATGCGGCCCAGCGGGCCGAGATCGCCAAGCGGCTGGGGCTGGTGAGCCTGCCGGCGCTGAGCGCGGACGTGACCGTGAAGGCCTGGCTGGACGGCGCGGAGATCGCCGGGCGGCTGAACGGCGTGGTCGAGCAGGTGTGCGGCGTGAGCCTCGATCCGTTCGAGCAGCCGGTCGAGAACGAGATCGACGTGCGGGTGGTCCCCGCCGGCAGCCCCAATGCGCCGAGCGAGTCGCCGCAGGGCGAGATCGAGATGGACCTGGAGACCCCCGATCCGCCGGACGTTCTGGAGGGGGAGATCATCGACCTGGCCGAATACGTGGTCGAGCACCTGGCCCTGGTCATCGATCC
>CAMFHW010000425.1 GCA_945952175.1 uncultured Phenylobacterium sp.
GCAGCGCGAGCCGCGCCGGCGCGGGGGCGTGCGTGCGCTTGGAGGCGGCGAGGCGCACATGGGTTTCGCGGAGCGGTTCGGTCGCCGCGACGGTGGGGATGGGCTCCAGCTTGGCGCCGGCGGGCCGAACCGGCAGGGCGAAGCGCCAGGGCGGAGGCGCCAGCGAGGCCAGGCCCGCCACGTCGCCGGTGCGGGTGCCGTCCAGCCAATAGACCTGGCCGCCGATCGTGGCGCGCACCAGCACGTGGTTGAAGACGGCCAGGCCCGGCAGGCGCTCGTCGAGGCCATCGCCCAGGCCGATCGAGACCAGGGCCGGCTCGGCGCTGATCCCCAGTTCCTTGAGCAGGGCGAGCAGCAGGACGGTCTTGCCCTTGCAGTCGCCGAACTTGCGCTGCCAGGTCAGGTCCGCGGCGGCGGGCACATAGCCGCCGTCGTTCATGCCCAGATAGAGATAGCGGGTGCGCTGCTCGACCAGCTGCAGGGCGGCGAAGGCGCGCGCGCCGGGATCGGCATGGGCCTTGCGGATCGCAGCGGCCTCGGCCTTCAGCGGCGAGTCCGCGGCGATGGCCATGGCCTTGGCGTAGAGCGGATACATCAGCTTGGAGACGTCGGCCCAGTCCTGGAAGCTGGACACCTCCAGCTCGCCCTGGCGGCGGAACCGCAGCGGCGCCCCGGCCGGCGACTTGGGCGCGGTCAGGTTGGTCCCGTCGAACGTCACCTGGCTCCAGCCGCCGGTCTTGGAGGCCTGGGGAGCCAGGAAGCCGCTCGTGGCCTTCCAGCGCACCGGCTCGCCGTCCGGCCAGGCGAGCTTGACCCGATAGCGGCTGGCCACGCCGGGGAAGGCGATCTTCTCGAAATCCTGGGAGCGGCCCTGCAGGATCGGGTCCTTGCGGAGGCGCGTGAAGGCCAGCTCGATCATGTCGCCGGTCTGCAGGCCCTCGATCTGGCGCGAGATGGTGAGCCGGCCGTCCAGCATGGCGCGCTCGAGATTGGTCTCGCGGCGCAGGACCGGCATGTCGGCGCCGCCCTTCAGGAGGTCGATCGCCTGGCCGTCACGCAGGATCCTCATGGTGTGGAGCTGCAGGGTCTCGGTCTGCGGATCCCAGGTGAAGCCCTGGGTCTTGAAGGCGACCAGGCCCTCGGGACGCAGGACCTTGTAGATGCGCCGGTTGTAGAAGGCGTCGCCGTCGGCCGAGAGGCGGCTCTGATTGTCGTCGAGCACCACCTGGACGGCCGCGGCGCCGTCGGCCGGCGGGGCGGCCGGCACGGGGGCGACATCCACCCAAGCCGGCGGGGGCACGAATTGCGGCTGGTCGGCGGCGAGGGCGCGCCCGGCCAGGGCCAGGCCGAGGGCGGCCGCGAGGAATCCATAGCGAGACAGCAAGACCGGGACGCTCCCAACAGCAAACGCCCGGCACGATAGTGGGCCGCGCCGAAATTGGAACCGGCCGCACGCCCAAAGAGAAAGGGCGCGGAGCTTGCCGCTCCGCGCCCTTCGGATCTTCGGCCGGACGCGGGGTCCGGGGGTCGGACCCCTTACTCCTTCTGGGCCTTCTCGCGCAGCGAGGCGCCCGAGTCCGAGGACCCGAACTGCTCGATGGCTTCCTTCTCTTCCGCCATCTCCAGCGACTTGATGGAGACGGAGACGCGACGGGCGGCCTTGTCGACGTTGGTCACCTGGGCGTCGACGCGGTCACCCACGGCGAAGCGCTCGGGACGCTGGTCGGCGCGGTCGCGCGACAGGTCGGACTTGCGGATGAAGGCCGTCATCGGCGCGTCGTCCTCGCCGAACCGGACCTCGATGCCGCCCGAGGTGATCTCGGTGACGGTGACGGTCACGGTCTGGCCCTTGCGGAAGCCGTCGCCGGCCAGCGGATCGCCCGCCAGTTGCTTGATGCCGAGCGAGATACGCTCCTTCTCGACATCCACGTCCAGGACGCGGGCCTTGACCATCTCGCCCTTGTGGTACTTGGCGATCGCTTCTTCGCCGGGGACGTTCCAGTCCAGGTCCGACAGGTGAACCATGCCGTCGATGTCGTTCTCCAGACCGATGAACAGGCCGAACTCGGTGGCGTTCTTGACTTCGCCCTCGACGGTCGAACCGATCGGATGAGCCGCCACGAAGGCGTCCCACGGATTGTCCATCGCCTGCTTCAGGCCGAGCGAGACGCGGCGCTTGGACGGATCGACGTCCAGGACCACGACATCGACTTCCTGCGAGGTCGAGACGATCTTGCCGGGGTGGACGTTCTTCTTGGTCCACGACATTTCCGACACGTGCACCAGGCCTTCCACGCCCGGCTCCAGCTCCACGAAGGCGCCGTAGTCGGTGATGTTGGTGATGCGGCCGGTGAACTTCGCGCCCACCGGATACTTGGCTTCCACGCCGTCCCACGGGTCGGACTGGAGCTGCTTCATGCCGAGCGAGATGCGCTGGGTGTCCGGGTTGATCTTGACGATCTGGACCTTGACGGTGTCGCCCACGGCCAGGACCTGGCTCGGGTGGTTGACGCGCTTCCAGCTCATGTCGGTGACGTGCAGCAGGCCGTCGATGCCGCCGAGGTCCACGAACGCGCCGTATTCGGTGATGTTCTTGACCACGCCTTCGCGGATTTCGCCTTCCTGCAACTGGCTGACCAGCTCGGTGCGCTGTTCGGCGCGGGCTTCTTCCAGGATGGCGCGACGCGAGACGACGATGTTGCCGCGCGGACGGTCCATCTTGAGGATGGCGAAGGGCTGTTCCTTGCCCATCAGCGGGCCGACGTCGCGGACCGGACGGATGTCGACTTGGCTGCCCGGCAGGAAGGCCGAGGCGCCGCCCAGGTCGACGGTGAAGCCGCCCTTCACGCGGCCGACGATGGAGCCCATCACCGGCTCGTTCTTCTCGTAGACGCCTTCCAGGCGCGTCCAGGCCTCTTCGCGGCGGGCCTTGTCGCGGCTGATCACCGCTTCGCCCATCGCGTTCTCGACGCGCTCCAGGAACACCTCGACGGTGTCGCCGACCTTCAGTGGGGACTTGCCGTCCTCGCCAGCGCCGAATTCCTTGATCGAGACGCGGCCCTCGGTCTTGAGGCCCACATCGACGATCGCGAAGTCCTTCTCGATGCCCACGACCTTACCGTGGACAACCTGGCCTTCCATGAAATCGCGCCCGCCCATGGATTGGTCGAGCAGGGCGGCGAAATCGTCCCGCGAGGGGTTGAGGCTCATATCGTCAGCCATATTGCACTTTCGTCTTCAAATGACGCGGGACCGACGCGCCAGGGCGGGTCGGACGGAGTCCCCGTGTCGGGTTAAGGGTTGGACCGATGGTGCGGAGACCCCGCACCGGTGGATTTGCCCGCGGCGATCGAGGGAAAGGCGCGGTTGGATTTGCTAGCCGGGATCTTGCTCCCAGCGCGCGCGCGCCGCCTCGACGATGCGGCGGGCCGCATCGGCGGCCTGGTCTATAGTCATTTGGGACGTATCCAGCAAGACCGCGTCGTCGGCCTGGACCATCGGGCTGTCCGCCCGGCCGCCGTCGCGGGCGTCGCGTTTGCGGATGTCGGCGAGGATGTCCTCGAAGGTCACGGGCTCGCCCTGGGCCTTGAGCTGCTTGAACCGGCGCTCGGCGCGGACCTCGGGCGCGGCGGTGACGAACAGCTTGGCCGGCGCGTCGGGGGCGATCACCGTGCCGATGTCGCGACCGTCGATCACCGCGCCGCCGGGCCGGTGGGCGAAGACCTGCTGGAGCTTGCGCAGGGCCGCGCGCACGGGCGGATGGATCGCCACCCGGCTGGCCGCCTCGCCCGCCTCGCGGGTGCGGAAGGCCGGGTCGGTGAGCATTTCCGGCGTGAGTTCGCGCGCGACCCTGGCCGCCGCCTCGACGTCGTCGAAGTCGCCGCCATGACGGGCCAGCAGCACCCCGACCGCCCGATAGAGCAGGCCGGTGTCCAGCATGGGCAGGTCGAAGGCCTGGGCCAGGCCGCTGGCGATCGTGCCCTTGCCCGAGGCGGCCGGGCCGTCCACCGCGATGATGAAGGGGCGCTTCATCCCTTCCTCCCCCGTTCACGGGGGAGGGGGACCATGCGCAGCATGGTGGTGGGGGCGAGAC
>CAMFHW010000426.1 GCA_945952175.1 uncultured Phenylobacterium sp.
AGTGCTGAGGAGAGAGCCCCATGGAGCGCCGCAGCTTCCCGTCGTGCGCCGCCGCTGGCGGGGTTCTCGCCCTCGCGCCGCCGGCCCTCGCCAAGCCCGCCGCCCTGACCGGCGAGGCCGTCCGCGCCGGGGAGGCCATGCGTCTCTCCTGGGACGCCAAGGGCCAGCCGGTCTCGGTCCTGGTCTCCCAGGATCCCGACGCGCCCCGCCGCGCCATGCGCCCGCTGAAGGCCGCGGCGACCGGCGGGCGGGCCGAGGTCGCCGCCCCCGTCGCCCCGCGCCCCTATTACCTGCTGGTCGCCAAGGATGGCCGCCAGGCCCGCGTGGCCGAGCGCCTCCTGCCCCTGCAGGGCGGCCGCAACTTCCGCGACCTCGGCGGCTATCGCTCTGCCGACGGCCGCCAGGTCCGCTGGGGCCGCATCTACCGCTCCGGCGTCATGGCGGGGCTCACCGCCGACGACATGGCCTATCTCGGCAAGCTAGGCGTCAAGGTGATCTGCGACCTGCGCAGCCCGCAGGAGCGCCGCGACGAGCCCTCGCCCTTCCTCAAGACCCACGCCGCCGAGGTCGTCGCCTTCGACTACGACATGAACTCGTCCATGGCCCAGCTGGTCACCGCCAAAACCCGCGACCAGGCCGTCGACGTCTTCGCCGCGGCCTATGTCAATTTCCTCGACATGCTGACGCCGCACTACACGGCGATGTTCGACCGCCTCGCCGCCGGCGACGCGCCGCTCGCCATGAACTGCAGCGCCGGCAAGGACCGCACCGGCATGGGCTCGGCCCTGGTCCTCTCCGCCCTCGGCGTGCCGCGCGAGACCGTGGTCGCCGACTATGCGCTGACCCAGGTCTACAGCCCGCCGGCGGTCTACCGCCGCCAGATGGCCGAGGCCGCCACCGCCCCCAGCCCCACCACCACGACCGGCGGTCTCACCCCCCAGATGGCCCAGGCCTTCGCCCGCATGCCGCCCGAGGTGCTGGACGTGATCATGGGCTCGGACCCCGCGGTGATGCGCAAGGCCCTCGCCGAGGTCGACCGCCGCCACGGCGGCCCGGTCAAGCTGGTCCAGGCCAAGTTCGGCGTAACCGACGCCAAGCTCGCCCGCCTGCACAGCCTCTACCTGGCCTAGGCGCGGCGCGGCCAATTCGGGGACAGGTTGACTATTTGGCCGTCGCGCAATGCGGTGGTCGAGGTCCGGGGACGAAATAGTCAACCTGTCCCCGAATTGCGGCAATGAACTCGCTGCCTGCCTGCCATGCGGGGGCAAGACCTTGCACGACAGCCGCGCGAACCCGGTGTAGGGAAGGGGACCTCCGGAGTCCCCCATGCCGTCCGCCGCCCCGAAGACCGCGCCCGTCCTCTCAGCGCCTGAGGCCATCGCCCAGCTCGACGACCGCCTGCGCTGGCTCTCCACCTGGACGATCCACAACGCCAACCATCTGCGGAACAGCCGCGACGGCCTGAAGGTCGGCGGCCACCAGGCCTCCTGCGCCTCGATGACCACCTTGCTGGCGGCGCTCTACTTCCACGCCCTGCGCCCCGGCGACCGGGTGGCCGTCAAGCCGCACGCCAGCCCGGTCTACCACGCCATCCAGTACCTGCTCGGCCGCCAGTCCCGCGAGCAGCTGGAGCAGTTCCGCGCCTTCGGCGGCGCCCAGTCCTATCCCTCCCGCACCAAGGACAAGGACGATGTCGACTTCTCCACCGGCTCGGTCGGCCTGGGCGTCGCGGTCACCGCCTTCGAGGCCCTGACCCAGGACTATCTCAAGGCCCACGGCTGGCTCGACCCGGCCCGCGCCGGCCGCATGGTCGCCACCCTCGGCGACGCCGAGCTCGACGAGGGCAATATCTACGAGGCCCTGATCGAGGCCTACAAGCACGACATCCGCAATGTCTGGTGGATCGTCGACTACAACCGCCAGAGCCTCGACGCGACCACCGCCGACCGCATGTTCGACCGGTTCGACGACATCTTCGAAACCGCCGGCTGGCGCGTCGTCACCCTGAAATACGGCAAGGCGCTGGAGGCCGCCTTCGCCCGTCCCGGCGGCGAGGCGCTGCGCGCCTGGATCGACGCCTGCCCCAACGCCGACTATGCCGCGCTCACCTATCAGGGCGGCGCCGCCTGGCGCGCGCGCCTCATCAAGGACGTTGGCGAGCGCCCCCACGTCGCCGACCTCCTCGCTTCATACGACGACGAGGCGCTGCACCGCCTGATGATCGGCCTGGGCGGCCATTGCCCGCAGACCCTGCTGGAGGCCTTCGACGCCGCCTCGGGCGACGACCTGCCCACCCTGTTCATCGCCTACACCATCAAGGGCTACGGCCTGCCGCTCCAGGGCCACAAGGACAACCACGCCGGCCTGATGACGCCGACCCAGGTCGAGACCCTTCGCGGCCAGCTCGGCGTCGCGCCGGGCGAGGAATGGTCGCCCCTGGCCGGCCTCGACGCCGCCGCCGCCGAGCGCCTGGCCGCCTTCATCGAAGAAAGTCCCTTTGGCGGCGCGAAGTCCCGCCGCTACGAGGCCGCCGCCATCCCGGTCCCGTCCCGCGAGGCCTTCCCGGCCCCGGACGGCGCCGAACAGGCGACCCAGACGGCCTTCGGCCGCATCCTGCTCGACCTGGCGAAAGACGCAGGACCCCTCGGCCGGCGCATCGTCACCACCAGCCCCGACGTCACCGTCTCGACCAATCTCGGCGGCTTCGTGAACCAGGTCGGCCTCTTCCGCCGCCAGGCCATGGCCGACGTGTTCCGCGACGCCAAGATCCCCTCGGCCCAGAAGTGGGCCGGCGGCGGCGCGGGCCAGCACATCGAACTCGGCATCGCCGAGCACAACCTGTTCCTCAACCTCGCCGCCCTCGGCCTCGCCGCCCCGCTGTTCGGCGAGCGCCTCATCCCCATCGGCACGGTCTACGACCCGTTCATCAGCCGCGGCCTCGATGCCCTGAACTATGCCTGCTACCAGGACGCCCGCTTCATGCTGGTGGCCACCCCGTCGGGCCTGACGCTCGGGCCGGAGGGCGGCGCCCACCAGTCGATCTACACGCCGCTGATCGGCATGGGCCAGCCGGGCCTCACCTATTTCGAGCCCGCCTTCGCCGACGAACTCAGTGAGATCATGCGCTGGTCGTTCGAGCACATGCAGGCCCCCGACGGCGGCTCGGTCTATCTGCGCCTCACCACCCGCGCCATCCGCCAGCCGCAGCGCACCGGCGAGGCCTGGCGCGACGCCGCGCTGAAGGGCGCCTACTGGCTGCGTCCGCCCGCCCCCGGCTCGGAGGCCGCCCTGGTCTTCTGCGGCGCCGTCGCCCCCGAGGTCCTGGCCGCCGCCGACGCGCTCGCCGAAGACCTCCCCGGCCTCGGCGTCCTCAACGTCGTCTCGCCCGGCCTGCTCCACCGCGACTGGCTCGCCGCCCGCCGCGCCCGCTGGACGGGGCAAGCCGCCCGCGCCCCGAGCCACGCCGAACAGCTCATGAGCCAACTCGCCCCCACCGCCGGCCTCGTCACCGTCATCGACGGCGCCCCGGCCACCCTCTCCTGGCTCGGCGGCGTCCTCGGCCACCGCGTCAGCCCGCTCGGCCTCGACCGCTTCGGCCAGGTCGGCGACCTCCCCGACCTCTACCGCGAATACCGCCTCGACGAAGCCGCCATCCTCGACGCCGCCGCCGACCTGTTCCTGGGCTAGGGGGCTCGAAGGGGACCGCGACGCCCAACGATTTCCGCTCATCCCGGCGAACGCCGGGACCCAGATCCTATGGCTGGGCCTCTGCGATCCGTCACCCTTTTGACCGCAGAGATCGCAGAGGAAGACGCAGAGATCGCGGAGGCCACGGCCTCTCTGCGTCCTCCGCGAGACCTCCGCGATCTCTGCGTTCAAAGGCCGCCTAGCTCGGCGCCCCCAGATCGGGCGCCCGGCCGAAGGCCGTCCATTTCACCACGAAGGACACGAAGCTCACCAAGGTCAGCTCGGCCCCTTCGTGGGCTTCGTGGTTCAAACCAAGGCCACGCGGCGCTTCAGGATCTGGATCCCGGCGTTCGCCGGGACGAGCGGTAGGAGAGGCCCAGCCCCACCTACTCCCCCT
>CAMFHW010000427.1 GCA_945952175.1 uncultured Phenylobacterium sp.
CGCGGACCTCGGCCTCGCTCTGGCCCGAGACGGCGGCGAGGCGCTTGTCGGAGAAGCCCATCGCCTTGACCTGGCGGAAGGCGCCGGGCGTCTGGGGCAGGCCGAATTTGCGGATCTTCTCCTCGGTCTCGACGATGCCGCGCATCTGGGCGAGGAACCAGGGATCGATCTTGCAGCTCTCGTGGATCTGCTCGTCGGTGAAGCCGAGGCGCATCGCCTGCGCGACATGCAGGATGCGGTCGGGCGTCGGGGTCGAGATCGCGGCCTTGACGGCGTTCTTGTCGTCGCCGAGGCCGAGCCCTTCGACCTCGATCTCGTCGAGCCCGTCGAGGCCGGTCTCCAGCGAGCGCAGCGCCTTCTGCAGGCTTTCCTGGAAGGTGCGGCCGATCGCCATCGCCTCGCCGACGGACTTCATCGCGGTGGTTAGCGTCGGCTCGGAGCCGGGGAACTTCTCGAAGGCGAAGCGCGGGATCTTGGTGACGACGTAGTCGATCGTCGGCTCGAAGGAGGCCGGGGTGGCGCCGCCGGTGATGTCGTTCTCGATCTCGTCCAGCGTGTAGCCGACGGCCAGGCGCGCGGCGACCTTGGCGATCGGGAAGCCGGTGGCCTTGGAGGCCAGGGCCGAGGAGCGCGACACCCGCGGGTTCATCTCGATCACGACCATGCGGCCGTCCTTCGGATTGACCGCGAACTGCACGTTCGACCCGCCGGTCTCGACGCCGATCTCGCGCAGCACGTCGATCGAGGCGCGGCGCATGCGCTGGTATTCCTTGTCCGTCAGGGTCAGCGCCGGAGCGACGGTGATCGAGTCGCCGGTGTGCACGCCCATCGGGTCGATGTTCTCGATGGAGCAGACGATGATGCAGTTGTCCGCCTTGTCGCGGACCACCTCCATCTCGAACTCCTTCCAGCCCAGCACGCTCTCCTCGATCAGCACCTCGGTGGTGGGGGAGAGGTCGAGGCCGCGCTCCACGATCTCGCGGAACTCCTCGACATTGTAGGCGATGCCGCCGCCGGTGCCGGCCAGCGTGAAGGACGGGCGGATGATCGCCGGCAGGCCGACGAACTCCAGCCCCTCCAGGGCCTCGTCCATCGAGTGCGCCGCCTTCGACTTGGGGCTTTCGAGGCCCAGCTTGTCCATGGCGTCGCGGAACTTCTGGCGGTCCTCGGCCTTGTCGATGACGTCCGCCTTGGCCCCGATCATCTCGACGCCGTACTTGGCGAGCGCGCCGGAGGCTTCCAGCGCCAGCGCGGTGTTCAGCGCGGTCTGGCCGCCCATGGTCGGCAGCAGGGCGTCGGGGCGTTCCTTGGCGATGATCTTCTCGACCATCTCCGGGGTGATCGGCTCGACATAGGTGGCGTCGGCCACGTCCGGGTCGGTCATGATCGTGGCCGGGTTCGAATTGACCAGCACGATGCGGTAGCCCTCGGCGCGCAGCGCCTTGCAGGCCTGGACGCCCGAATAGTCGAACTCGCAGGCCTGGCCGATGACGATCGGGCCGGCGCCGATGATCAGGATCGAGGAGATGTCGGTGCGTTTCGGCATGGTCGTCTCGCGCGCAAGGGCGGCTGCGCGGTTCCGCGCGCCGTGCCCGTTCAAACTGCAGGTTAAGGCGCCCGTTTAGAGACGGAGTCGGTCGCGCGCAAGACCGGACCGACGGCGCGGTGTCGCGGCTTCCTCCATTCATGGGGGAAGTGGCCCGAAGGCCGCTTGGCCGAGGGTCGATGGGGGAACCTTGCACGCCAGCGCGCTTCAGATACTCGCCCCCATCGTCATTCGCCTCGCTTTGCAAGTCTCACGACGCTTCCCTTACGAAGTGGGGGAAGCGGGCTGGACGGTTGCGCCGCCGGACCACCGATGGCAATGGCCTATCCGGACACGCCAGGGTGGAGATTCCCGATGAGCGACGCCGGCTTCCACCCGATCCGCATGCTCAAGCGTCTGCGCGTCCGGCTGCGCCCGACGCCCAACCAGCTCGACCTGAAGAGCGTCAATGTCGGCTTCGTCGACCGCCTCAAGCGCGAGATGCCGCACGACCAGGCCATGGAGCTCGCCATCGGCGGCGGCTTCGAATGGATCGGCCCGATCGAGGCGGCCCTGCTGCGCCACTACGGCCTGCCGGCCGACGGCCACCTGGTCGATGTCGGCTGCGGCTCCGGGCGCCTGGCGAAACCGCTCTCGGCCGACCACGAGGGGACCTATCTCGGCCTCGACCTGGTGCCGGACCTGCTGGCCCACGCCCGGCGCATCTGCAACCGGCCCGACTGGCGCTTCGAGGTCGTGCGCCACATCGGCATCCCGGAGGCCGATGGCCGCGCCGACATGGTCTGCTTCTTCTCGGTGCTCACCCACCTGCTGCACGAGCAGAGCTACTGGTACCTGGAGGAGGCGCGGCGCGTGCTGAAGCCGGGCGGCCTGATCGTCTTCTCCTTCCTGGAATTCTCCGAGCCCAGCCATTTCGAGATCTTCCTGGGCACGGTCGAGCAGGCCAAGGCGCGCATCGCCAACCCGCTCAACGTCTTCATCGACCGCGCCGCCATCCCGATCTGGGCCAAGTCCCTGGGCCTCGAGGTCGTCGACATCCGCGCCGGCGGCGACGTCATCGTCCCAGAAGGCAATCTCGGCCAGGCCGTCTGCGTGCTCAAGAAGCCCGCCTGACGGCGGAACCACGAACCACACGAACCAACACGAACAAGAGCGCGCAGCGCTCCCTCACTCGACCACCGGCCTCTCAGGCAAGCCGTTCGTGTTTTTCGTGTTTTTCGTGGTCAAGATCTTCGGGCGCCTGCAGCCCCGTCGACGCCGCAAGTTGGAACCACAAAAAACACGAAAAACACGAACGTTCTCCAGAGCGGCCGCGCTTAGGGAGGTTGGCGCTTCGCGCGGGCGGCCACGGCCCGTTCGTATTGGTTCGTGTGGTTGGTGGTTCAAACCCCATCGCCCAACGAAAATGGGCCGGCGTTTCCGCCGGCCCATTCGCAGTTCTGGTCGTGCGACCTGCGGTTAGACCTGCAGGTTGCCCGCCGACATCTTGCCGCTGCGCTTGTCGCGCTCGAGCTCGTAGGTGACCTTTTGGCCTTCGTTCAGCGAACGAAGCCCGGCGCGTTCAACCGCCGAGATGTGCACGAAAACGTCCGCGCCGCCTTCATCCGGTTGGATGAAGCCGTAGCCCTTGGTGCCGTTGAACCACTTCACGGTGCCGCTAGCCATAGAGATATACGTCCTTGCAGAGATATTCCCCGACGCCCAATTGCGGCCGCCGAGGATCAGATTTCGAGGGGGATCGGAAGCAGGCCCGGTGCGTCAGAAGAAGCGTCGAAAGGCAGCCGAACCTACGAAATTGACGGCGGCACTCTGGATCAATCGCCGATTGATGGCAAGGCTGGGATTGAGGCGGGGCAAGGGCTGGCGCAGGAATGCAGTCTCGCCAAAGGGTTCCCTCATGCGCAAAATTTTTCTGCTCCCGGTTTCCGCCCTCGGCCTCTGCGCCGCCGCCCCCGCGCCAGCCCCGCCCGCGCCGGTCTCGACGCCGGTCGGCGCTTACGACACGACGGCCAGCGGCCAGCCCATCCTGCTGCCCCAGGGCCCGGTCAAGGTGACGGTCTCGCGCACCGAACTTCCCGCCCACGGACAGATCCCGCCGCATAAGCATCCGTTCCCCCGCTACAACTACGTGATCGCCGGCGGCGTGCGCGTCACCAACCTCGACACCGGCGCCGTCCAGGAGTTCCACGCCGGCCAGTTCATCGTCGAAGCCGTCGGCCAGTGGCACAAGGGCGAAGCCCTCGACAACCAGCCCGCCACCCTGCTGGCCATCGACCAGGCCCCGCCCGGCCAGACCAACATGATCCGCAAGGAACCCTGACGGCGGCCCTCTGGCCCGCGGGTTCCCCAACATGTGTCATCCCGGTTTCGGCGAAGCCGAAGACCGGGACCCATAAGCGCGGGGTCTTCCGGATGGATCGGTGTCTATGGGTCCCGGACTTCCGGCCTTTCAGGCCTCCATCCGGGATGACACCGGAGGTGTTGGGGCCAGTTTGGCTCCGCGCCCTACAGCTT
>CAMFHW010000428.1 GCA_945952175.1 uncultured Phenylobacterium sp.
GGTCTACCTCGCCTCCGACGCCTCGGCCTTTCACACCGGCGACAGCTTCCTGATCGACGGGGGGTATGGGGTCTTCTGAGTCCCGGCGAGCGCCGGGACCCAAGCCGAGGTCGGAAGCGCACAGCTTGGGTCGTCAAGCGCCGCTTGGGCCCCGGCTTTCGCCGGGGTTTAGGCCGCGTCCAAGGCTCGGCTGACGTCGCGCACGAGGTCGTTCGCGCCTTCCAGGCCGACGCTCATCCGCACCCACCCTTCGGTCAGGCCGATTTCCAACCGCTCGGCCTCGGGCATGGAGCGATGGGTGGTGGTGCAGGGATGGGTGGCCATCGACTTGGCGTCGCCGAGGTTGTTCGAGATATCGACGATGGCGAGCGCATCGAGGAAGCGCCAGGCGGCCTCGCGCGAACCGAGGTCGAAGGCGACCACATTGCCGGGACCGGTCATCTGGTTGGCGATGATCGCCGCTTGAGGATGGTCCGGCCGGCCGGGGAAGATCACCCGCTGGGCCTTGGCGTGGGACGCGATGGCGTTGGCGACCTTGGTGGCGTTCTCCGCCTGGCGCGTGACCCGCAGCTCCAGCGTCTCCAGGCCCTTCAGCAGCACCCAGGCGTTGAACGGCGAGAGCGCGGGGCCTGTGTGGCGCAGGATGTCCTTGTAGGCCTCGGTCATCAGCGGCTCGGCGCCGAGGATGGCGCCGCCCAGGACCCGGCCCTGGCCGTCGATGTGCTTGGTGGCCGAATAGACGACGATGTCGGCGCCCAGCGCGAGCGGCTTCTGGAAGATCGGGGTGGCGAAGACGTTGTCGACCACCAGCTTGGCGCCGGCCGCATGGGCGATCTCGGCCACCGCGCCGACGGCGGTCACCTCCAGCAGCGGATTGGCCGGGCTCTCCACCAGGAAGGCCTTGGTGTTGGGGCGGCAGGCGTTCTTCCACGCCGACAGGTCGGTGGCGTCCACATAGGTCACCTCGACGCCGAACCGTGGCATCCATTCGGACAGGATCCAACGGCAGGAGCCGAACAGGGCGCGGCCGGCGACAATGTGGTCGCCCGCGCGGACCAGGCCCATCAAGGCCACATGGACGGCGGCCATGCCCGAGGCGGTGGCGCGGCAGACTTCGGCGCCCTCCAGCAGGGCCAGCCGATCCTCGAACATCTGGGTCGTGGGGTTGCCGAAGCGCTGGTAGATGAAGCCGGGCTCCTCGCCGGAGAAGCGCTTGTCGGCCGCGCCGGCGCTCTCATAGGAGAAGCTCTGGGTGAGGAAGAGCGCCTCGGAGATTTCGCCATAGCCGGAGCGGGCCATGCCGCCGCGCACCAGCTTGGTCTCTTGCTGCCAGTCTTGCGGGTTCTCGGCCATGGGGCGCTCCTTTGAACTTGAGGCCTGCTGATCGCGCGGCGATGACTCCGGCGGAAGCCAGAAATCCTGCACACGACGGCAGTGGGCCGCTTCAAGCGGGCGTGAGGCGGAAGGTCAAGGAAAGGGGACCACGAAAAACACGAAAAACACAAACGCGCGCGCAGCGCGCCTGCAAACGGCCTGCTGAGCTTCAGCGAAACTGTTCGTGTTGGTTCGTGTGGTTCGTGGTTCCAAGTCTTCGAGCGCCGCCGCGACGGTGAGCCTGCAGGGAAGGGAACCACGAACCACACGAACCAACACGAACGGGAGCCAGGTTCGGCGCGGCTGGAGCTGGCAGGTGTCGCGCTTCGCGCGGGGTGTTGCGGCGCCGTTCGTGCTTTTCGTGTTTTTCGTGGTTGGTCTTCCCGCGCTCGAGGCGCGGCGCCTCGCCGCTTGCCAAGTGGGGCCGGGGCGGCGAGTGTCCGCCGACAATGACTGAGCCTCAGAGCGCGGGGATTCTCCCCTGTCAATCCATCGACGACCTGATCGCCCAGGGCGCGATCACCTCGGCCACACCCTTCGATCACGACCAGGTCCAGCCCGCGAGCCTTGACCTGCGCTTGGGCGCGCGCTGCTGGCGGGTGCGGGCCTCGTTCCTCCCGCGGCTGGGCCACACGGTGGCGAGCCGCATCAGGGACGTGGCGATGCATGAGCTCGACCTGACCAAGGGCGCCGTGCTGGAGCGAGGCTGTGTCTATATCGCCGAGCTGCAGGAGCGCCTGCGACTGCCGGCGGGCGTCTCCGCGCGGGCCAACCCGAAGAGCTCGACCGGCCGCGTGGACGTGTTCGTGCGCCTGCTGTCGGACAACCAGCCGGCCTTCGACGACGTCATCGAGGCCTATGACGGGCCGACCTATATCGAGATCGCGCCCCAGACCTTCTCGATCCTGGTGCGCACCAACACCCGACTGAACCAGCTTCGGCTGAAGCGCGGCCACCCCGAGAAGTTGCTGGTCAAGAGCGTGGGGGTCGACCTGTCGGACGGCGTCGCCGGCTTCCGCGGCCGCCGCCACGCGGGCGTGATCGACATGGACCATGTGGATGGCCACGACCCGCGCGATTTCTGGGAGCCGCTGATCCCGGTGCGGGGCGAGCTGCTGCTCGATCCGGGCGAATTCTACATCCTGGCCTCCAAGGAGGCGATCGAGATCCCGGTGCTGGAAGCCGCCGAAATGACCCCGATCGACCCCTCGGTCGGCGAGTTCCGCGTCCACTATGCCGGGTTCTTCGATCCCGGCTTCGGCACGCAGGAGGCCCAGGCGGTGGGCTCGAAGGGCGTGCTCGAGGTGCGCAGCCACGAGACGCCCTTCCTGCTCGAGGACGGCCAGACGGTCGCCCGCCTGGTCTACGAGCCCCTCACCGCCAAGCCCGCCCGCCTCTACGGCGACCAGGGCTCCCACTACCAGCGCCAGGGCCTGAAGCTGTCCAAGCACTTCCAGCGCTGGATGGGGAACTAGGCGGACCGGCGAAGACGCCCGCCCACCGTCGTCGGGCTAGTTGACGGTAAGATTCCAACCCTGATTGCCCGCCGTGGTGAGCGCGGTGGGAACCTTGGCGCCGGCATAGGTGCCGTCGCTCAGGAGCAGCCCGCCCCCGCTTACGGGCACGAAGCTCGTATTGGCGAGCGTCGAGAACGCGACGCCGCCTAGCGCGGCGGACTTGTTGGTGGCGCTGGCGTTGGCGGGGAGTGACCCGGTGCGGACGAGCAGCCCGTAGTAGACGCCCGCCCCCGGCGCGGTCCCACTACCGACCGAGAGGTTGTTATTGAGGTTCCGCTGGTAGTAGCTGTAGCTGTCCGCGCTGACGCTCGACCAGAACGCCCCCACGGCGTCTTCGATGTTGTTCTCGATGACGACGTGCTGCCAGGTTCCGGCCATGTAGCTCTGTTGCTGCGGCACGCCGAGCCCGGACGACACGTCGCTGCTGGTCGTATTGCCCACGTGGAAGTCCCGGTAGGTCTCGCCGCCGCTTCCGTTGAAGGCGAGGTGGGTGGTCGTCGCGTTCTCGTAGATCTCGATGAACTCCAGGCAGGCGTTCGTCAGGGTCGTGACCCCACCGCCGCCGTGGAAGGCGATGGCGTCGGAGTGAATGTCGAAGATCGTCGAAAGGGTGATCGAACCGCCGCCGACAGCCGCGATCGGGATGGCAGATGACGGGACGTTGACGCCGTTGTTGTAGGCCAGATAGGGCGCGGCGGTGGTGTTGGCGCCCCCGACGGACGAGGCCGACCAGTTGGGCGAACCGCCGATACCGCTGATGATGCTGCTGATCTGAGTGGTCAGCGACGCATTGCTGCTCGAGGTGATCGTGAAGCTGTAGCGGGGTGCGAGCAGGGTGACCGGCGAGCCTGAACTGCCGATGGTCTGCGAACGGCTCACCGTGTAGGTGCCGGCTCCGCCTGACCCGGTGCCCAGGGCGGTGATCTTCGTCCCTTCCAGGACGGAGCCAGCCGCGTTGGCGATCCAGGTCCCGACCTGGAGGTTGGGCCCGGAGACCGCGGTGACGGTCAGGGTGGTCCCGGAGATGTAGCCGGTCAGGTTCCAGCCGCTCTCATAGAGATTGAACGCCCCGCTGTTCCCGTTGCCGCCGAAGGTGGGACTGTCTCCGGTCTTCTGGACATAGCCGCTCCCGGCGCCGGCGTAGTTGACCGTCATGGCCGGGGTATAGG
>CAMFHW010000429.1 GCA_945952175.1 uncultured Phenylobacterium sp.
CGGCATCAAGCACGGCGTGCGCAAGATCAACATCGACACCGACAACCGCATGGCCATCACCGCGGCGATCCGCAAGGTGTTCGTCGAAAAGCCCGGCGAGTTCGATCCGCGCGGCTATCTGAAGCCCGCCAAGGAAGCCATGCGCAAGGTCTGCGTCCAGCGCTTCGAGGAGTTCGGCACGGCCGGCCACGCCTCCAAGATCAAGGCCGTGCCGCTGTCCGACATGGCCAAGCGCTACGCCAAGGGCGAACTCGCCCCGAAGATCGACGCCACCCGCCAGGCGGCGGAATAGAAGCTGACGGGCGCGCCTAGTCGATCGGCGCGCCCTTCATCTCGCGGACGAAGACGAGGCCCACCACCGCCGTGATCGCGGCCACCACGATCGGGTACCAGAGGCCGTAATAGATATCCCCCGTCGCCGCGACCATGGCGAAGGCCGTGGTGGGCAGGAAGCCACCGAACCAGCCGTTGCCGATGTGGTAGGGCAGGCTCATCGAGGTGTAGCGGATCCGCGCCGGGAACATCTCCACCAGCGCCGCGGCCACCGGCCCGTAGACCATGGTCACATAGATCACCAGCAGGAACAGCAGGCCGATCACCGCCGGCTTGTTCATCTTCGCCGGCTCCGCCTTGGCCGGATAGCCGGCCGCCTTCAGCACCGCCCCGAGCTGCTTGCCCCAGGCGGTCTTGGCCTCGGCGAAGGCCTTCTTGTCGAGATTGCCGCCGGAGAAGCTCGGCGCCGCCACCTCGCCCACCTTGACCACCGCCACCGAGCCCGGCCGCGCCGCCTGGTTCACATAGCTGACCCCCGCATTGGCCAGGGCCGACTTGGCCACGTCGCAGGACGAGGTGAAGGCCTTCTTGCCAACGGGGTCGAACTGGAACGAGCACTCGGCCGGGTCGGCGATCACCGTCACCGGCGCGCTGGCGCTGGCCGCCGCCAGGGCGGGATTGGCGCTCGCCGTGATCGCCTTGAAGATCGGGAAATAGGTCAGGGCCGCCAGCAGGCAGCCGGCCAGGATGATCGGCTTGCGCCCCACCTTGTCCGACAGCCAGCCGAACACCACGAAGAACGGCGTACCCAGCAAGAGCGCCCAGGCGACCAGTTCGTTGGTCAGGACGCCGTCGACCTTCAGCATCTTCTCCAGGAAGAACAGGGCGTAGAACTGGCCGGTGTACCAGACCACCGCCTGGCCGGCGGTCAGCCCCACCAGGGCCAGGATCACCAGCCTGAGGTTGCTCCACTGCCCCAGCGCCTCGGCCAGCGGCTTCTTCGAATTGCGGCCCTCGGCGACCATCTTCTGGAACACCGGGCTCTCGTTGAGCTTCAGGCGGATCCACATCGAGACGCCCAGCAGGACGATCGAGACCAGGAAGGGCACGCGCCAGGCCCAGGCCTTGAAGGCGTCCTCGCCCAGCCGCGTGCGCACGACGATGATGACGATCAGCGACAGGAACAGGCCCAGCGTCGCCGTGGTCTGGATCCAGCTCGTATAGAGCCCGCGCTTCCCGTCCGGCGCATGCTCGGCCACATAGGTCGCCGCCCCGCCGTACTCGCCGCCCAGCGCCAGGCCCTGGATCAGCCGCAGCGTGATCAGCGCGATCGGCGCCGCCACCCCGATGGTCTTGTAATCGGGCAGCAGGCCGACGCAGAAGGTCGACAGCCCCATCAGCAGCATGGTGACGAGGAAGGTGTTCTTGCGCCCCCAGAGGTCGCCGAGCCGCCCGAACACCAGGGCCCCGAACGGCCGCACCGCGAACCCGGCCGCGAAGGCCAGCAGGGCGAAGATGTAGCCCGTGGTCTCGTTGACCCCGGAGAAGAAGTGGCCGGTGATGAAGCTCGCGAGCGAGCCGTAGAGGTAGAAGTCGTACCACTCGAACACGGTGCCGGCCGAGGCCGCCCCGATGATCAGCCGGTCGTTCCGCGCCTCGCCGGTTCCCGCCGCCGTCGCCGCCGCCACCATGCGCCCCTCCCAGGGTTGTTCTTGGGGCGGGAGGTTAGGCAGCGGCGGGCGGCTTCACAATGCCCGCTGCGAACGAAGCGCCGGACCTAGCGCCCCGCCTTCGGCTTCACGTTGTTGGTCTTGGCGATGAAGGCCGCCACGTCGTCGTGCAGCGCCTTCATCGAGGCCTCGTGCGCATAGACCATGTGGCCGCTCTCATAATAGCTGTACGAGATATTGGCCTGCAGGCTGTCGGGCATCGGCAGGTGCTTCATCTCGTACCAGCCCTGGAAGTAGGGCGTGGCGAGGTCGTAATAGCCGCCCAGCAGCAGCACCTTCAGGCTCGGATTGTACTTCATCGCCGAGGCCAGGTCGGGCATCACGTTCAGCATCGCCCGCGGCGTGAAATTGGCCCCCGGCGGCTGGTGGTTGTTGTCCCAGAAGCGGAACACGTTGACCGACGGCTTGAAGGTCTTGCCCGCCCCATAGCCCAGGGTGCGGCGCGCATAGTCGTTGAACGCCGTCACATAGGCCGAGCTCAGCGCCGCCGCCTGCGGGTCGTAGTCCGCCTCCTTGCTCAGCGGATCCATGTCCGGCCCGGAGAAGCGGGTGTCGAGGCGGCCGGTGGTCAGGCCGTCCTTGGCCTGCAAAGCCTTCTCGAACATGCCCCCGGTGATCCGCAGGTCCGCCCGCAGCACGTAGTCGAGCGGCAGGCCGGTATAGGTCGCGAGCTTCTGGGCCACCTCCTGCTTGCGCGCCGGCGCCAGCTCGGCGCCAGCCTGCAGGGCCGTGGCGTAGTCGGTGGTGGCGAACGTCTCGACCTCCTTCAGGAAGGTCTTAAGCTCGGCCGGGCGGTTCGGCACGAGCTTGCGGTACCAGGCCGTCGCCGCATAGGTCGGAAGCGCGGTGATGTAGCCCTGGTCGCTGCCCGGATTGTTCTCGATCCCGTCGACGCTGAGCGAGAAGTTCAGGATCTGCGACAGCAGGATCACGCCGTTGAAGTCGACGCTCTGGCCGGTCTCCAGGTTGTTGATCAGCACCGCCGAGCGCGGCGTGCCATAGCTCTCGCCGAACAGGTACTTGGGCGAATTCCAGCGGCCGTACTGCGACAGGAAGCCGGTGATGAACTGGCTGAACGCATAGGCGTCGGCGTCGACGCCCCAGAACGCCTTCTCCTTGTCCTTGCCGGCGATGCGCGAGAAGCCCGCCCCCGGCGCGTCGATGAACACCATGTCGGAGACGTCCATCAGGCTGTAGGCGTTGTTGATCACCGAATAGGGCGCGGCCGGCGTGTGGTCGCCATTGTCCGCCGTCACCACCCGGCGCGGGCCGAAGGCGCCCATGTGCAGCCACATGGTCGAGGAGCCGGGGCCGCCGTTGTAGATGAAGGTGATCGGCCGGTCGGCGGCCGGCGCGCCCTTCTTGAAATAGGCGACGTAGAACATCGAGGCCTCGGCCTGCGGATTGCCCGGCCCGGCCGCGTCCTTGGTCTCCAGCCCGGCCTTATCCTTGGCCGCCGCATCGTCCCAGCCGCGCGGGTGAACCACGATGGTCCCGGCCACGGCGTGATAGTCGATGTTCTGGCCGCCGACATTCACCGAGCCGTCCGACCCGACGGCCTCCGGCGTGAACAGCACCCCGGCATTGGGCTCGGCCGTCGCGGCGTCCGGCTTCTTGCTCGCGGCCGCCGGCGGGGTCGCGGGCTCCGCCGCCAACGCCATCCCCGCCGCCAAGGACAGTCCCGCACCCGCCAGCAACACCTTACGCAGCATCCGCCCACTCCCTGGAAAATTATGGCGCGCAAGCTAGGCCTGGAGGGCCGGCTTTGACAACATCCGCCACTCCCAGGTCAGCACCATTCCGGCAGGCGCCCCGATCCGCCCCATCGCCGCGCCGATTTTTCGAACCACGAACCACACGAACCCACACGAACGGGCTTGAGCCGGTGAGGCCGTGACGGTTCGACCGCCGCGAAGGCCGGCCACGGAAAACACGGACGGCGCAGCAGCCACCCCGCGCGAAGCGCGCTCAGACCGAACCCCGGCCTCTCCGAACCCCGTTCGTGTTTTTCGTGTTTTTCGTGGTTCCAAATCTTCGGG
>CAMFHW010000430.1 GCA_945952175.1 uncultured Phenylobacterium sp.
GTTCACCGCGGTCAGCAGGGTGTTCTGGGCGCTCATCACGATGACGGGCAGCTTGGGCCGCTCCTTGCGGATGCGCGGCAGGACGTCGAAGACGTTCTCGTCCGGCATCATCACGTCGGTGACGACCAGGTCCCCCTCGCCTTCCGACACCCATTTCAGGAGGGTCGTGGCGTTGCCCGTGGCGCGGACCTGATAGCCCAGGCGCGTGAACGCCTGGCTCAGGACCAGCCGGATCGATGAATCGTCGTCGGCGATGAGGATCTTCTTGTTGGCGTTGGCGGCGATGGCGTTCATTCCGCGGCGTCCTCTTCGGAGACGATGGGCAGCAGGACCCGGAAGGTCGTGCGCCCGGGTTCGGAGTCGAAATCGATCAGGCCGCCATGGGCGGAGACAAGCTTGGAGACGAGCGCCAGGCCAAGGCCCGCGCCATTGGCCTTGGTGGTCACGAACGGCTGGAACAGGCTCTCGCGCAGGTGGGCCGGGACGCCCGGGCCATTGTCGGTGATGCGGATCTCCAGCGGCGCGCCGCGCAGGACCTGGCCTTTGGCGGCGCGGATGCGCACGCCGTGGCGGTAGGCGGTGACGATGGTGATCTCGCCCCGGCCGTCGCCCCGCGAATGCGCCGCCTCGGAGGCGTTCTTCACCAGGTTCAGGAAGATCTGGATCAGCTGGTCCTCGTCGCCCGGGGTCATCGGCAGCGAGGGGTCGTAGCGCTCCTTCAAGGACAGGCCGTCGGCGACGCCGTTGGCCGCCAGGGCGCGAACCCGGTCCAGCACCTGGTGGATGTTGATCGGCTGGCAGTTCGGCAGGGCGTCGTCGGAGAAGGCCTCCATCCGGTCCACCAGGCGACGGACCCTGTCGGTCTCGTCGACGATCAGCTGGGCGAGCGGCGTGTCCTCGGCCTTGGCGCCGGCCTTCAGCAGCTGGGCCGCGCCGCGGATGCCGGCCAGCGGGTTCTTGATCTCATGGGCCAGCATGCGGCCGAGGCCGACGATGGTGCGCAGGCCCGCGGCCTCCGCCCCGCCGCGCTCGCCGGCGATCGCACCGCCCTTGACGTGCAGGGTCAGCAGCACCGCGCCGCCGCCGAGCGGGGCCGCCGCGCCGTCCGCCTCGAAGGACGGATGGCCGAAGAGGCTGATCTCGACGCCGCGTTCGCGAACCGGGGCGTCTTCCTCCAGCGCCCGCTCCAGGAGCGAGACCAGGGCCGAGCCCTCCGGCAGGGCCGCGGCGAAGCGGCCGCGGGACAGTAGGCCAAGGCCTTGGCCGAAGAGGCGCTCGGCCGCTTCGTTGGCCGAGACCAGCGCGCCGTCGCCGCTGATCACCAGGGCGGGCTCGGGGGATAGCTCGAAGGCCGCGGCCTTGAGCGCATCCAGGTTCAGACCGTCTTTCTGGGTCCGGATACTCGTGGTCATGCCGCCAACCTTTCTGGGGGATCGCGCCAAAGCGCGGTCAGCGATTTTTCGACCTCGAGCGGTTCCTCCATGCGGCAGAGCGCCTGACGCGCGCTCCGCCTGGCCTCGGCCTGCGTGGGCCAGGGCGCGTTATCGATGTAGGCGGCCAGATGCTTGCGGAAGATCCGCAGGCCCAGGCGGTCGCCGTAGAAGTTCAGGCACTTGTTGAAGTGGTCCAGCACGATGGCAAGACGGTCTTCCACGCCGGGCGGGGTGAAGGTCTCGTCATGCAAGCCGGCCTCGATCTCGGCGGCGATCCAGGGCTTGCCGTAGACGCCGCGGCCGACCATGACCGCGTCGGCGCCGGACCGGGCCAGGGCTAAGCGGGCGGCGGCGGCGTCGACGATGTCGCCATTGACGACGACCGGGATCGAGACCGCGTCCTTCACCTCGCGGACCGCGCCCCAGTCGGCCGAGCCCTTGTAGAACTGGCAGCGGGTGCGGCCATGGACCGTCACCGCCTTGACGCCGAGCGCCTCGGCGCGGGCGGCGATCTCGGGTCCGTTGCGTGAGGCGTCGTCCCAGCCCAGCCGCATCTTGACCGTGACCGGCAGGTCGACGGCGTCGACGGTCGTCGCGATCAGGCGCTCGGCGAGCTCGGGCTCGCGCATCAGGGCCGAACCGGACAGGGCTCCGCCGGTGACCTCCTTGGCCGGGCAGCCGAAGTTGAGGTCGATGATCTGGGCTCCGGCGCGAGCGGCCATGCGCGCGCCCTCCGCCATCAGGGCCGGATCGCGGCCGACCAGCTGGACCACCATCAGCGGAAGCCCCTCGCCCACCGCGGCGCGGCGGACCACGTCGGGGCGGCCCCGCGCGAACTCGGCGCAGGCGACCATCTCGGTGGCCACGTAGGACGCGCCCTGGGCGCTGGCGGCGCGACGGAACGGGAGGTCCGAGACCCCCGTCATCGGCGCGATCCAGGCGCGCCCGCCCACCTCGACATCCCCGACCTTGAGCGAACTGCTCATTTTATAATCATCCCCATCGCCACGTTTTTAGGCAAATGTTGCAGCGCCGTAAAGCCCCCTCCTGCACGGATGATACCGGTTACGCGGCGCGCCGGCTGGACAAGGGCGAGGCTCGCCCTAAACAGCCCTCATGACTTTCGCCACCGTCATCGTCGCCGCAGGGTCCAGCGTCCGCGCCGGACCGGGTCTCCCGAAGCCCTGGCGCACCCTGGCCGGCCGCTCGGTGCTGCGCTGGTCCGTGGAGGCCTTCGCCAAGGCCGGCGCGGCGGAGATCGTCGTGGTGGTGGCCGAGGGCCGGCAGGCCGACGCGTCCGAGGTCCTGGCCGGACTCCCGGGATGGCGCGCCGTGGCCGGCGGCGCGACACGGGCGGAATCGGTGCGAGCCGGACTCGCGGCGCTGACCGGCCTCGACGATCGCGCGGTGATGGTCCACGACGCCGCCCGCCCCTTCGTGACCGGGGCCCATATCGAACGCCTGCTCGCGGCGCTGGACGGGGCGGATGGCGCCATTCCCGCCCTCCCGGTCGCGGACACCCTGAAGCGCGGAGGCGACAGCGTGAGCGAGACCGTCTCCCGCGACGGGCTGTGGCGGGCCCAGACCCCGCAGGCCTTCCGCCTCGGCGCGCCCACGGCCGCCTACGCCGCCTGGACCGGCGGAGAGCCGACCGACGACGCCGCGGTGATCGAGGCGGCCGGAGGGCGTGTGGCGCTCGCGGCCGGCGATCCCATGCTGATGAAGCTGACCTATCCGGAGGATTTCGAGATGGCCGAACGGCTGGCCGGCCAGGCGCGGATCGTCCGCATCGGCCAGGGCGTCGACGCCCACCGCTGGGGGCCCGGCGAGGCCGTCTGGCTCTGCGGGGTGCGGATCGATCACGACCAGACCCTGGTCGGCCATTCCGACGCCGACGCCGGCCTGCACGCGATCACCGACGCCCTGCTGGGCGCGATCGGCGAGGGCGATATCGGCGAGCACTTCCCACCTTCCGACCCGCAATGGAAAGGCGCGGCCTCGGACCGGTTCCTCGCGCATGCGGCCGGCCTGGTGGCGGCCAGGGGCGGCCGGATCCTCAATGTCGACGTCACCCTGGTCTGCGAGCGGCCGAAGATCCGACCGCATCGCGACGCCATGCGCGCAAGGCTGGCCGAGATCCTCGATCTGCCGATCGATCGGGTGAGCGTGAAGGCCACGACGACCGAAGGCATGGGGTTCACCGGACGCCAGGAGGGCCTGCTGGCCCAGGCCGTGGCCAGCGTCGAGACGCCGGCGTAGCGTCCGCGGGCCTTGGGGACTGGGTGACAGTTGCGGGCTCGGCCTGCCCCCTCGCTCTTCCGGTCCCCGATAGCGGCTCCATGTCGGGGACAGGAACGCAATTCCCGCCATGGAGCGGACGCGCCTCGCGGGGAATTGCGATCCAGTCCCCGGGCCCATTCGGCGCCGCCACGGCACTATGGCAGGCTGGCCTCAGACATCCTCCGAGGAACCGCCCATGGCCCTGCAGGTCACCGCCGCCGTCGTCCCCGCCCCCGGCGCCGCATTCACCCTGGAGACGGTGGAACTGGACGATCCGCGTCCCGACGAGATCCTGGTCAGGGTCCGTGCGGTCGGGGTCTGCCACAC
>CAMFHW010000431.1 GCA_945952175.1 uncultured Phenylobacterium sp.
GCGAGGTTCCGGTCGCCTTCGTGGTTCTGGCCGACCCCTCGAGTTCCGCCGAGGGCCTCGCGGCCTGGTGTCGCGACAACATGTCGAGCTTCAAGGCGCCCGAGATCCGCATCATGCCCTCCCTGCCGATGACCGAGACCGGCAAGGTCAAGCGCGCCGTCCTGGCGGAACTGGTCGCAGGCGAGGCCGCCGCGGCCGCCGGGCGCGCATGAGGGCGGCGCCATGAAACGGCTGCTGATCGCCAACCGCGGCGAGATCGCGGTGCGGATCGCCCGCGCCGCCGCCGAACTTGGGTTGGAAAGCTGCGGCGTCTTCACCCAGGACGATGCGCGGTCGGGGCACGTCTTCGCCGTCGATCGAGCGCTGGCCTTGGAGGGCGTCGGCCCCCGCGGCTATCTGGACGTCGGGGCCATCCTGCGCGCCGCGGCCACGGCGGAATGCGACGCCCTGCACCCCGGCTACGGCTTTCTGAGCGAGGACGCCGATTTCGCGCGCCGCTGCTTCGCGGCCGGTTTGAAGTTCGTTGGCCCTCGTCCGGAGGCCCTGGAGCTGTTCGGAGACAAGGCGCGCAGCCGGCGGCTCGCCGACGAGCTCGGCGTGCCGATTCTCCGGGGCACGGCCGGTGCGACCGATCTCGAAGCCGCGCGGCGCTTCTTGCGCGATCTCGGACCCGGCGGGGCGGTGATGCTCAAGCCCGTTTCGGGCGGGGGCGGCCGCGGCATGCGGGTGGTCCGCGCGGTGGAGGAGCTCGACGAGGCGTTCCGCATCTGCGCGCTTGAGGCGAGGGGAGCCTTCGGACGGGAGGATGTCTACGTCGAGGAGCTGGTCGAGCGGGTTCGCCATGTCGAGGTCCAGGTCGTGGGCGACCGGAGCGGCGCGGCGATCGTGCTGGGCGATCGCGATTGCAGCGCGCAGCGCAGCCGCCAGAAGCTGATCGAGATCGCGCCGGCTCCAGGCTTGTCGGACCGGCTGCGGGCCGCGCTCGCGGAGGCCGCCCAGCGCATCGCCCAGGGCGCCGGATATGACAGCGTCGGAACGATGGAGTTCCTGGTCGACCTCGCCGATCCGGATGGCGAGCGGTTCGTCTTCATCGAGGCCAACCCGCGCCTGCAGGTCGAACACACCGTGACCGAGGAGGTGACCGGGATCGACCTCGTCCAGACGCAGATCCGTATCGCCGCGGGGGAGACCTTGGGGGCCGTCGGCCTCGGCCGCCCCCCCGTCACGACCGGGTGCGCGGTGCAGCTGCGGATCAACGCCGAGGCCCCGGCTCCGGGCGGTGGGGTTCAGGCCTCGGGCGGCGTGCTGTCGATGTTCGCGCCGCCAGGCGGGCCTGGCGTTCGGGTCGACACCCACGCCTATCCGGGGATGCCGGTCTCGCCCGCCTATGACAGCCTGCTCGCGAAGCTGATCGTGAGGACCACAGACCCTTCGGCTGGATCGCTGCTTCGTCGCGCGCGCCACGCCCTGCGGGCGTTCCAGATCGAGGGCGTTGCGACCAATCAGGATCTCCTGCTGGGCGTGATCGGGTCTCCTGAATTGGAGGAAGGGCGCCTCGACACGGATTTCGTGGAGGCCCGCTGGGCGGAAGTCGCCGCCGGCGGGGCGCCGCGCGCGCCGCGCTATCCCGCCGCCTCCGGCCCCGCGCAGCCCGAGCTGGCCGCCATCCTGGCAACGCCTGGAGACGCCGTCGTCGTCGCCCCCATCGATGGTGTCCTGGTGGCGCTCGATGTGGCGGTCGGAGATCCCGTCTGGGTCGGCCGCCCGCTCGCGACCGTCGAGGCCATGAAGATGCAGCATGTGGTCAGCGCCGAGCGAAGCGGCGTGGTCAGGGCCCTGGCGATCGAGGTCGGAGGGCTGCTGCAGGCCGGCGCGCCCGTCCTCTTCCTCAGCCCCGCCGAGGTCTGCGATCCCGCCGGCCCGGACTTGACGCCGCCCGACCCGACCGCGGTGCGGCCGGACCTGCAGCACGTCCTCGATCGCCACGCCCTGACCCTGGACGAGGCGCGGCCGCAGGCGATGGCCCGGCGACGGGCGGCTGGCCGGCGAACCGCTCGCGAGAACCTCGCCGACCTGTTCGACCCAGCTTCCTTCCACGAATACGGCGCCTTGGCGATCGCGGCCCAGCGGCGCCGCCGCCCGGTCGACGAACTGATGGCCACGACACCGGCCGACGGCATTGTCGGCGGCGTCGGCACGGTCAACGCCGACCTGTTCGGCGCGGACCAGGCGCGATGCGTCGCGCTGTCCTATGACTTCACGGTGATGGCGGGGACGCAGGGGATCGTCGGCCACAAGAAGACCGATCGCATCGTTTCGGTGGCGCATGAGATGCGGGCGCCCGTGGTGTTCTTCACCGAGGGCGGAGGAGGGCGGCCGGGGGATGTCGACTTCGTCGGCGTCTGCGGCCTCGACAGCCGCACCTTCGAGCTGTTCGGCGCCATGAGCGGGGTGGCGCCGCGGATCGGCGTCGCCGCTGGCCGTTGTTTCGCCGGCAACGCCGTCCTGTTCGGAAGCTGCGACCTGACCATCGCGACGGAGGGTTCGTCGATCGGCCTCGCCGGCCCCGCCTTGATCGAGGGCGGAGGGCTGGGCGTATTCCGCCCGGACGAGATCGGCCCGGTCGACGTCCAGGCCCGCAACGGCTCGATCGATCTCCGGGTCGCCGACGAAGCCGAGGCCGTGCGGCAGACGAGGCGCCTGCTATCCTACTTCCAGGGGGCGGTCGGTGACTGGGCCTGCGCCGATCAGACGCGCCTTCGCGCCGTGGTGCCGGAACACCGCCAGCGGGCCTACGACATCGGGCTCGCCGTGGACCTGATCGCCGATAGTGGTTCGACCCTCGAACTGCGCGCCGAGTTCGGCCGGGCGATCCGCACCTTCCTGATCCGCATCGAGGGGCGGGCGATGGGGGTGATCGCCAACAATCCGCATTGGCTCGGCGGCGCCGTCGACGCGGACGGCTCGGACAAGGCGGCCCGCTTCCTGCAGCTCTGCGAGGCGTTTGGACTGCCCGTCATCAGCCTGATCGACACGCCCGGCTTCATGGTCGGCCCCGCGGCGGAGGCGGCGGCCGGCGTCCGCCATGGCGCGCGCCTGTTCGTCGCGGGCGCCGCGCTCACGGTCCCTCTTGTGACGGTGATCCTGCGCAAGGGCTATGGCCTCGGCGCGATGGCGATGTCGGCGGGAAGCTTCCACAAGAGCGTGGCGACGCTCGCCTGGCCGACCGGGGAATTCGGCGGCATGGGCTTCGAGGGCGCCGTCAAGCTCGGCTACCGTCGCGAGTTGGACGCGATCGACGATCCGGCCGCCAAGGAGGCCTTCTTCCAGGCCCGCCTGTCCGAGTTCTACGAGACCGGCCGGGCGACGAGCGTAGCGCAGTTCGTCGAGATCGACGCCGTCATCGATCCGGCCGATACGCGCGCCTGGATCGTGCGGGTTCTGCGGCAGGCCCGGACGAGGCCGCCGGGACCCCGCAGGTTCGTCGACACCTGGTAGGGCGGGCGCGAACGCGCCCTATGTCGCGGGCGCGCCCGCCAGCGCCTTGTCGAGGTCGCCCCGCAGGCGGGCGATCAGGTCCTGGGCGGTGGTCTGGGGCGTGACCGTCGTGGGATAGGCGTGCGCCGTCCGCGGCTTGCGATCGAACCACACATGGTCCAGCGGCGCGGCCGGGCGCTTGGCCGCCAGCCAGTCGATCGTGTCGGTCCCCTCCCGCGCATTCCGCAGAATGGGCGCCAGGACTTGCCGGAACTTGGGCAGGGAGGTCTTCACGCCCGCCGTATCGGCCCAGCCTGGGTGGACGGCGTAGGTCGAAATCCGCTGCCCGGCGAACTTGTCGCGCCAGTGATCGGCCAGGGCGAGCTGCGCGCGCTTGTGAGAGGCGTAGGCGTAGAACCCGTTGAACCGTTTCTCCGGCAGGTCGAGGCCGGTGAGGTTGAGCGGGGCGTTGTAGAGGCCGCCGGAGACGACATTGAGAATGGCGCCGCCCTCCGCCAGCGCGCCGCCCCCCGCCACGCCTTCCGTCACCCCGAAATGTC
>CAMFHW010000432.1 GCA_945952175.1 uncultured Phenylobacterium sp.
CCTTCATGGTGGTCGAGAAGGGCAGGAACAGCAGCGACAGATGGCGCATGATCTCCGGCCCCACCGTCCCCGGTGCGGCGTGCGACGGAAAGTGGACGGCGGTGAGCAGGATCCCCGCCAGGAACACGCCGATCCCGCCGGTCATCTTGGGCAGCAGGCCATTGGTGGCCATCAGCAGGCCTTCGGACCGCACGCCGGTCTTCACCGCCGCATCCTCCACCACGTCGGCGATCATCGAGGTGATGATGATGAAGCCCGAGATGGCCAGGGTGGCGGAGAAGAACATGTCCGCCGCCAGGATGCGCAGCACCCAGGGCGAGCTGTTGGGCGGCATCAGGTGGAACAGGCGCAGGGTCTGGGGAATGGCCTCGGCCGCGACCGAGATCATGAACAGGATGATCATCGCGCGCTTCTTGCCGAGCCACTTGGCGGCCGGCGCGGCCAGCGCGACGCCGGTCACCGAAGCCAGCACCCCGGCGATCGCCAGATAGGACACCGACTTGGCGTTGAGGCCCCAGAGCTCGATGTAGAAATACTGGCTGAGCGCCGTCGACATACCGGTGGCGACGCCCGAACACAGGCCCGAGAGCATCACGACCAACAGCGACGGATTGGTGAGCGTGCCGGCGACCTCGCGGGCCACCTGGCTCAGCGGGACCTGCCGCTGGACCGGCTGGGTCAGGTGCGGGATGCGCCCATGGGTGCCGATGGCGGAGACCAGGATGGACACGCCCATGAAGATCGCCGCCGTGATCCCGTAGTGGGCGTAGCCGGCGCGGTTGAGGATGCCGCCCGCCTCCGGCCGCAGGAAGACCTGGTAGAGCAGCACGTTCATGACCAGGCCGCCCACCACGCCGAAGAAGAAGCGGTAGCTGAACAGCCGGGTGCGCTCGTCATAGTCGGTGGTGAGCTCGGGCCCGAGCGCGGCGCTCGGCACCTCGTAGAAGCTGACGAAGACCTTCAGCAGGATGAGCATGCCGATCAGGAAGACGCCGCTCTTCTCCGGCGACCACTCGGTCGGCGAGTTCCAGAAGATGATGCAGGCCCCGGCCACAAGGGGCGCGGCCAGATACATCAGCGGGTGGCGGCGGCCCCACGGCGTGCGCAGCTTGTCGGAGAACTGGCCGATCGCCGGGTCGATCACCGCGTCGAGCATGATGGTGATCATGATCGCCGTACCTACCCAGAAGGCCGGCAGGCCGATGACGCGGTTCAGATAGGGCGCAAGCACCGCCGAGGTCAGCGAGAGCGTCGTGACGCCGAAGGCGATGGAGCCGAAGCCGTAGAGGAACTTCGTGCCGAAGCCGAGCCGGCCAGGCTCGGGGAGCTGCGAAGAGGGGGTCTGGCTCATGGGATCTTCTTCGAAGGTTCGGTACGGCGATGGGCGTGCGAAGGCCGGTGGGCGGATCGGGTCATGGTCAGGATCGGATCGAGCGAAGCCCTTCGGGCGCGGCGCCGCCGGCGAGACCGCCGAGGCCCCCCGCCTCCTGATCGACCCCGCCTTCCTCGGCCAGGGCCGCAGCCTCGCTGAGCTTGGCGAGGTTGGCCTCGTGCTTCGCCTTGTCGATGTTGAAGGCGAACAGGCAGACGATGGCCAGGCCGTAGAGCACGGTCACGGTCGGCAGGAAGGCCAGGCCCAGGTCATGCACGATCTGCGGATCGACCTGGCCGCGCTTGGCGCCGATCGGGAACTCGATCGCCTTCAGGATGGCGGTCGAGATGAAGATGCCGAGGCCCGAGACGATCTTCTTGAACAGGTTGTCGGCCGACAGCAGCAGGCCCTCGGAGCGGCGGCCGGTCTTGACCTCGGCATCCTCGATCACGTCGGAGGTCAGGGCCACCAGGATCACGCCCGTCGCGGCCGCCAGCACGGCGTTGACGAAGGTCTCGGCCAGCAGGATGGCGATCAGGGCCTGCGACCCGTTGGGCGGCATCATCCCGACCAGGCGCGCTGCGATGGGCGCGAGGCCCACGGTCAGGGCGCCGGCGAACATGATGATCGCGCCGTATTTCTTGCCGATCCGCTTGACCACGGTCGGGGCCATCAGCACGCCCAGCAGGCTGCCCGCCACGCCCGCCGAGGTCATCAGGGCGAGTTGCGATTGCTTCAGGCCCCAGAAGAACAGGCCGATATAAAGCTCCAGCCCATTGCGCGCGCCCATGGCGACCGCGATGAACATGCCCGTCAGCGTGGCCACCACGAAGGCGCGGTTGTTCAGGGTCGCGTAGATCTCCTTCGCCATGCCCGAGAAGGTGATCTTCCGGATCGGCGCCTGGCGCAGATAGGGGATCTGGCTCTGGGTGCCGCGGGTCGAGATCAGGATCGTCGAGAAGATGATCAGCGCCGCACAGATCGAGTAGCCGAGATAACCCTCGCGCGCGAGCACGCCGCCGGAGCCGTCCGGATGCTCCTTGAGGAAGAACTGGTAAGCCGCGACCGTCATGCCGAGGCCGCCGGCGACGGTGAACAGGGCCCGCATGGAGAGCAGCCGGGTGCGCTCCTGGTAGTCCTTGGCCAGTTCGGGCGCCAGCGCGTTGTGCGGCAGTTCGAAGAAGGTGTCGAACAGCCGCACGGCCAGCAGGCAGGCCACGAGATAGGCGGCGATCGCCTCGTGGCTCCAATCCTTCGGCGGATTCCAGAGCAGGAAATAGGCGACCGAGACCGGGACGGCCGCCATGTACATGAACGGGTGTCGTCGCCCGAGCTTGGAGCGGAAATTGTCGGAGATCTGGCCGACCGTCGGGTCGACAAAGGCGTCGAAGATCAAGGCGCCCATCAGGATCGCGCCCACCGTCTCGGCGGGCAGACCCACGACCTGATTGTAGAAGATCAGCAGGAAGGTCGAGAGGCCGCGGAGCTTGACCGAGTTGGCCGTGGCGCCGACGGCGTAGGCGAGCCGGGTCCCGAAACCGAGGGGCGGACGGGCGAGCGCCTGGCTCATGCCCGACCGTTCCGGGATCGCAGGCGCAAGGTCGCAAGCGCGGGGCGTTGGCGCATCAACGGTTGTCCTCCCAACCCCGCGACACCGTGCAGGGCGTCCTGTCCATGGCCCGGCCGTTGACCGGCCGCGTCTCGTTGGGGCCAGAGCGTGCGGGAGAGGTTCCTGGCCGTCAATGCTTTTGATCTTACATTCCGGACACGTTCAAAATCTATTCCATACACTCGGTTAGCAGACGAGGGAGGCCATACCGGACGCGAGTTGCCAAACCGTTCTTTCGAAAACGCAAAGCAAAGGGCGCGCCGGAGACCGGCGCGCCCTGGTGAAGCTCGAAGGCCCAGGCCTTAGAACTTGTACTGGAATTCCATCCCGAAGGTGCGGGGCGGGGTCAGCGGGTAGGTGGTGGCGATGCCCAGCACGGTCGGCACGCCGGTGACGAGGCGGCCCACGACGCGGGACGAGGTCGCGCCTTCGTAGTAGCCGAGGTCGTCGAGGATGTTCTTGCCATAGGCGATGATCGTCAGGTGATCGTTCGCCGACTTCCAGGTCAGGCGCAGATCCACCTGATCCCAGGACGGCGTCCTGTTGTACGAGCGCATGAAGATCGAACCGTACTGCTCGTCGCGCCAGATGTAGCTGACCGAGCCCGTCAGGCTGCCCGGCTCGAAGCGCCAGGTGTAGAGGGCGTTCAGCGCCACCTTGTTCTTCGGCGCCTGCGGCAGGGCGTTGCCGGACAGGTCCTGGCCCTGCTGCAGCCGGCCCGTATAGACGTCGACCGCGGGGCCCGCGGCGCCGTAGGGCCGGGCCTCGGGGCTGAGCGCCGCCGGGTCCGACGGATCGACGATGCCGCGCGCTTCCTTGATGTAGGCGTCGGTGTACGAGTAGGTCATCAGCAGGCGCAGGTTGTCGATCGGCGCCCAGTTCAGCTCGGCCTCGAAGCCCTTCGAGATCGCCTTCGGAACGTTGAAGAAGATCGTCTGGGCCGTGGTCGAACCGCCGCTGGTCGCTGGGATGGTCACCGGCGCCTGGAAGTTGCGGTAGTCGTAGTAGTAGGCCGCCAAGTTCGCCTGGAAGGTCCGGCCGATATC
>CAMFHW010000433.1 GCA_945952175.1 uncultured Phenylobacterium sp.
CTACAAGGTCTCGGGCGGGTTGCACGGCGTGGGCGTCTCGGTGGTGAACGCCCTCTCCGACTGGCTGAAGCTGAAGATCTATCGCGGCGGCAAGGCCCACGAGATGGAGTTCCGCCGCGGCGACGCGGTCTCGCCGCTGGTGATCACCGGCGACGCGCCCCTGCGCGAGAACGGCGAGCCGCTCAGCGGCACCGAGGTCACCTTCCTGCCCTCGACCGAGACCTTCCGGTTCATCGAGTTCGACCGCAAGACGCTGGAGCACCGGCTGCGCGAGCTGGCCTTCCTGAACTCGGGCGTCACCATCTGGCTGAAGGATCACCGCGAGGCGGAGCCTTTCGAGGAGGTGATGAGCTACGAGGGCGGCATCGAGGCCTTCGTGCGCCACCTCGACAAGGCCAAGACCGCGCTGCTGAAGCAGCCCATCGTCATCCGCGGCCGCCGCGAGAACGTGGAGCTGGACCTGTCGCTCTGGTGGAACGACGGCTATCACGAGAACGTCCTCTGCTTCACCAACAACATCCCGCAGCGGGACGGCGGCACCCACCTGGCCGCCTTCCGCTCGGCGCTGACGCGGATCATCTCGGGCTATGCCGAGAGCTCCGGCGCGGCCAAGCGCGAGAAGGTCTCGGTCAGCGGCGAGGACGCCCGCGAGGGCCTGACCTGCGTGCTGTCGGTCAAGGTGCCGGACCCGAAGTTCTCGTCCCAGACCAAGGACAAGCTGGTCTCGTCCGAGGTTCGCCCGGCCGTCGAAGGCCTGGTGGGCGAGGGGCTGGGCTCGTGGTTCGAGGAGCATCCGGTCGAGGCCAAGCTGATCGTCTCCAAGATCGCCGAGGCCGCCGCCGCCCGCGAAGCCGCCCGCAAGGCGCGGGAGCTGACGCGGCGCAAGTCGGCGCTCGACATCACCTCCCTGCCCGGCAAGCTCGCCGACTGCCAGGAGCGCGATCCGGCCAAGTCCGAGATCTTCCTGGTCGAGGGCGACTCGGCCGGCGGCTCGGCCAAGCAGGCGCGCAACCGCGAGAACCAGGCGGTGCTGCCCCTGCGCGGCAAGATCCTGAACGTCGAGCGGGCCCGCTTCGACCGCATGCTGTCGTCGGACCAGATCGGCACCCTGATCACGGCGCTCGGCGCCGGCATCGGCCGCGACGACTTCGACATCGAGAAGGTGCGCTACCACAAGATCGTGGTGATGACCGACGCCGACGTCGACGGCGCCCACATCCGCACCCTGCTGCTCACCTTCTTCTACCGGCAGATGCCGGAGGTGATCGAGCGCGGCTATCTCTATATCGCCCAGCCCCCGCTCTATAAGGCCACCAAGGGCAAGTCCTCGCGCTACCTGAAGAACGACCCCGAGATGGAGACCTACCTCACCGACGAGGGCGTCGATGGGGCGGTGCTGGAGCTGGCCTCGGGCGAGCGCCTGATCGGCGCCGATCTCCTGGCCCTGGTCCAGACCTCGCGGGGCGCCAAGGCCAATATCGAGCGCCTCGCGGCCCGCGCCCCGGCCTTCGCGGTCGAGCAGGCGGCCCTCGCGGGCCTGCTGGCCGAGGGGGGTGACGTGGCGGCGGCGGCGGCGCGGCTGGACCTCTATGCCGAGGAAGGCGACGGGCCGTGGTCCGGTGAATCGGCGGCCGGGGGCGGCTACGCCTTCTCGCGGGTGAAGCGTGGGGTGACCGAGCGGCTGGTGCTGGACGAACTGCTGCTGCACGCCGCCGACGCGCGTCGCCTGGCCGAGCGGGCCCAAGCGCTGGCCGAGACCTTCTCCAAGCCGGCGACCTATACGCGCCGCGACAAGACGACCACGGTGCGTGGGCCGATCGATCTCGTGGCGGCGGTGATGGAGGCCGGCCGTCGGGGCCTGTCGATCCAGCGCTACAAGGGCCTGGGCGAGATGAACCCGGACCAGCTGTGGGAGACCACGCTCGACGCCGACGCCCGCACCCTGCTGCAGGTCAAGGTGACCCACGCCGACGACGCCGACGACATGTTCACCCGCCTGATGGGCGACCTCGTCGAGCCCCGCCGCGAGTTCATCCAGGACAACGCGCTGGACGCCGAGGTCGACGTCTAGGCCGCCGCTCCGGACATGCGGGTTCTCGTCCTCGGCGGATATGGGCTGATCGGGCGCGAGATCGTTCGCCGGCTGCTCGCCGAGGGCCATTCGGTCGCCGGACTGGGGCGTAGCGTCGCCGTCGCCCGACGACGCATGCCTCAGGTCGACTGGATCGAAGCCGACATGTCACGGCTGACGGATCCCGCGAATTGGGCGTCGCGGCTGGGCGGCGTCGAGGTGGTCGTGAACGCCGCCGGCGCCTTGCAGGATTCCCCGCGCGACGATCTCCGCGCGATCCATGTGGAAGCCGTCGGCGCCCTGGTCCATGCCGCCGGGATCGCCGGCGTGAAGCGGCTGGTGCAGGTCTCCGCCGTGGGCGCGACGCCCGAGGCCGCGACCGCCTTCCTGCGCACTAAGGCGCTTGGCGATGCGGCCGTTCGCGGGGCGCGCAGCGAATGGGTGATCCTGCGCCCCGGCCTGGTGATCGCGCCGATCGCCTATGGCGGCACGGCCCTCCTGCGCGCCTTGGCCGCCTTTCCGCTGGTGACGCCCCTGGTCCGCGCCGACAGCCCCGTCCAGACCATCGGCGTCGCGGATGTGGCCGCGGCGGTCGCCGACGCCGTGGCCGGGCGTATTCCGTCCGGGGCGGAGTTGGACCTGGTCGAACCCGAGCTTCGCAGCCTCGCCGAGACGGTGGCCCAGTTCCGCGCCTGGCTCGGCCTGCCGCCCGCCCGTGTCGCGCGGCTGCCGGATGTTCTCGCCGCGCCGATCCGCGCCGGCGCCGATCTTCTGGGCCTGCTCGGCTGGAGGTCGCCCCTGCGGACCACGGCCCTGGCGGTCATGGCGCAGGGCGTCACGGGCGATCCCGTCCCGGCCCGGGCGATGCTCGGTCGGGGCTTCGCGCCGCTGCCCCAAGTGCTCTCCACCATGCCGGCCGGCGTCGCGGAGCTGTGGTTCGCCCGGCTTTGGCTGCTCAAGCCCCTGGTGCTCGGCGGGCTCGCCGCCTTCTGGGCGACGTCCGGCCTGGTCGGCTTCGCGCAAGCCGGGCGCGCCGCCGCCATCCTGACCGAGCGCGGCATGGGCCCCTCCTTGGCCACGGCCGCCGTGCTCGCGGGCTCCGCGGTCGACCTGGCCCTGGGGCTCGGCGTGCTCGTGCGGCCGCTCGCCCGTCCTGCCCTGCTCGGGATGATCTCGGTGACCGCCGCCTATATGGCGGGCTCCCTGGTCTTCGCGCCGGACCTCTGGCTCGACCCGCTGGGGCCGATGGTCAAGGCCTGGCCGGCGGCCGTTCTGGCCCTGGTCGGCCTGGCCCTGCTGGACGAGCGTTGAGCATGGACCCTGTCCTCGTCCTGCGCTGGCTGCACGTGATCGGCGCGTGCGTGCTGTTGGGCACGGGGGCGGGGATCGCCTTCTTCATGCTGATGGCCTGGCGGACCGGGCGCAGCGAGCTGATCGCCCATGTCGCCGACACGGTGGTGATCGCCGACTACCTGTTCACCGCCACCGCCGTGGTCGCCCAGCCGGTGACCGGCGTCCTGCTGGCCCGCGCGCTCGGATGGCCCCTGACCCAAGGCTGGATCGTCGCGGGGCTGGGGCTCTACGTGGTGACCGGCGTCTTCTGGCTGCCGGTGGTCTGGATCCAGAAACGCATCCGCGACCTGGCGCGCGCGGCGGCGGCGCGGGGCGAGCCGCCGCCGGCGGAAGCGCGCCGGCTGTTCCGAATCTGGTTCGCCTGCGGCTTCCCGGCCTTCGCCGCCGTGCTGGCGATCGTCTGGCTCATGCTCGCGCGGCCGTCGGCGCCCGCCGCCTGAGCGTTGCAAATGTGCGACCTGCGCGCCACAGGCGGCATGTGTCGTGCATATGACGATCCTGTTGCGATATCGCGACAGCGCGGTTGGCGCTAAGGGGCGGGCATCCAATCCAGATCGGGGCACTCCAACCCAGTGCGACCGCACACCCTCTTCGGCGC
>CAMFHW010000434.1 GCA_945952175.1 uncultured Phenylobacterium sp.
CGGCCAGCGCGAACTGATCATCGGCGACCGCCAGACCGGCAAGACCGCCGTGGCGATCGACACCATCCTGAACCAGAAGACGGTCAACGCCTCGGGTGACGAGAGCGCCAAGCTCTACTGCATCTATGTCGCGATCGGCCAGAAGCGCTCCACCATCGCCCAGATCGTGAAGACGCTCGAGGAGCGCGGCGCGCTCGACTACACGATCATCGTCTCGGCCACGGCCTCCGAGCCGGCCCCGCTGCAGTTCCTGGCCCCGTTCGCCGGCTGCGCCATGGGCGAGTGGTTCCGCGACAACGGCATGCACGCCGTCATCATCTATGACGACCTTTCCAAGCAGGCCGTCGCCTACCGCCAGATGTCGCTGCTGCTGCGCCGCCCGCCGGGCCGCGAAGCCTATCCGGGCGACGTGTTCTACCTGCATAGCCGCCTGCTGGAGCGCGCGGCGAAGCTGAACGAGGACAACGGCGCCGGTTCGCTGACCGCCCTGCCGGTCATCGAAACCCAGGCCAACGACGTGTCGGCCTACATCCCGACCAACGTGATCTCGATCACCGACGGCCAGATCTTCCTGGAAACCGACCTGTTCTTCCAGGGCATCCGCCCGGCCGTGAACGTCGGCATCTCGGTGTCGCGCGTGGGTTCGTCGGCCCAGATCAAGGCGATGAAGACCGCCGCCGGCCCGATCAAGGGCGAGCTCGCCCAGTACCGGGAAATGGCCGCCTTCGCGAAGTTCGGTTCCGACCTCGACGTCACGACTCAACGTCAGCTCGCTCGCGGCGAGCGCCTGACCGAGCTGCTGAAGCAGCCGCAATACGCGCCGCTGGCGGTCGAGGAGCAGGTGGCGGTGGTTTACGCCGGCACCCGCGGCTATCTCGACGGCGTCCCGACCGCCCAGGTCGGCCGCTTCGAAAGCGAGCTGCTCGGCCACCTGCACAGCAAGCACCAGGGCCTGCTCGACGAAATCCGCAACGGCAAGGCCCTGACCGACAAGGTCGAGGGTGAGCTGAAGAAGGTGCTCGAAGCCTTCGCCAAGTCGTTCGCCTAAAGCGCTGCCCGAAGAGGATCGAGACTAGGCCATGGCCAGCCTCAAGGAGATGCGCAATCGGATCAAAAGCGTGGAAGCCACGCAGAAGATCACGAAAGCGATGCAGATGGTGGCGGCGGCGAAGCTCCGCCGCGCCCAGGACGGCGCCCAGAACGCCCGGCCCTATGCCGAGCGCATGGCCGCGGTGATCGCCAACCTGGCGGCGGGCGTGTCCGGCGACGGCGCGCCGAAGCTGCTGGTCGGCACCGGCCGCGACACCAAGCAACTGGTGATCGTCGCCACGTCCGACCGCGGCCTGGCCGGCGGTTTCAACTCGTCCATCGTGCGGATGGCCCGTGAGAAGATCTCGGGCCTGATCGCCGAGGGC
Source organism: uncultured Phenylobacterium sp. (assembly GCA_945952175.1). Classification (GTDB taxonomy): domain Bacteria; phylum Pseudomonadota; class Alphaproteobacteria; order Caulobacterales; family Caulobacteraceae; genus Phenylobacterium. The sequence goes on from CAMFHW010000434.1 coordinate 1,416, forward strand.
AAGGACGTCAAGATCATCACGATCGGCAAGAAGGCGCGCGACCAGCTGAAGCGTCTCTATGGCGACCGGTTCGTCGAAAGCTACGAGGCGGGCGGCAACCCGTCGCTCAGCACCGCCCAGGCGGTCGGCGAGAAGATCGCCGAGCTGTTCGAGGCCGGCGAGATCGACGTGGTCCACCTGGCCTTCTCGAAGTTCAAGTCGGTGGTCACCCAGATCCCGACCTTCAAGCAGCTGATCCCGGCCCAGGTCGAGGGCGGCGCCACGATCGACCTGAAGGGCGCGGCCTACGAGTACGAGCCGGACGCGGAAGGCATTCTGGAGACGCTGCTGCCGCGCAACGTCACGACCCAGATCTTCTCGGCCATGCTCGAGAACAACGCCGGGTTCTTCGCCGCCCAGATGGCGGCGATGGACAACGCGACCCGCAACGCCGGCGACATGATCGCCGCCCTCAAGCTTCTCGCAAACCGTACACGCCAGGCGCAGATCACCAAGGAGCTGATCGAGATCATCTCCGGCGCCGAGGCCCTCTAACCGAAAGAGTCCGAAACCATGGCTACGACCCCTAAGGCTCCCGCCAAGAAGCCGGCCGCCCCCAAGGCCGCCCCCGCCAAGGCCGCGGCTCCGAAGGCCGCCGCCGCGAAGGCCCCGGCCGCCGCCAAGGCCGCGGCTCCGGCGAAGAAGGCCGCTCCGGCCGCCAAGGCCGCCGCGCCCGCGACCCTGCCGAAGGGCGTCGCCACCGGCCGCATCGCGCAGATCATCGGCGCCGTCGTCGACGTCGAGTTCGACGGCCACCTGCCGGCGATCATGAACGCGCTGGAGACCAGCAACACCGACCAGCGGACCGGCCAGCCCTTCCGCCTGGTGCTGGAAGTCGCCCAGCACCTCGGTGAAAACACCGTCCGCACGATCGCCATGGACACCACCGAGGGCCTGACCCGTGGCCAGCCGGTGGTCGACACCGGCGCCGGCATCACCGTCCCGGTCGGCCCGGCGACGCTGGGCCGCATCATGAACGTCATCGGCGAGCCGATCGACGAGGCCGGCCCGATCGCCACCACCTTCACCTCGACCATCCACCGCGAAGCCCCGTCCTTCGCCGAGCAATCGACCTCGGCCGAAGTGCTGGTCACGGGCATCAAGGTGGTGGACCTGCTCTGCCCCTACACCAAGGGCGGCAAGATCGGCCTGTTCGGCGGCGCGGGCGTCGGCAAGACCGTGACCATGCAGGAGCTGATCAACAACATCGCCAAGGCGTACGGCGGTTACTCGGTGCTGGCCGGCGTGGGCGAACGCACCCGCGAAGGCAACGACCTGTACCACGAGATGATCGAGTCCAACGTGAACGTGGACCCGAAGAAGAACGGCTCGACCGAGGGCTCCAAGTGCACCCTCGTCTACGGCCAGATGAACGAACCCCCGGGCGCGCGCGCCCGCGTGGCCCTGACCGGCCTGGCCCAGGCGGAATACTTCCGCGACCAGGAAGGCAAGGACGTGCTGCTGTTCATCGACAACATCTTCCGCTTCACCCAGGCCGGCTCGGAAGTGTCGGCCCTGCTGGGCCGCATCCCCTCGGCCGTGGGCTATCAGCCCACCCTGGCCACCGAGATGGGCAACCTGCAGGAGCGCATCACCTCGACCAACAAGGGTTCGATCACCTCGGTGCAGGCCATCTACGTGCCCGCCGACGACCTGACCGACCCGGCGCCCGCCACCTCGTTCGCCCACCTGGACGCGACGACCGTGCTGAGCCGTGACATCGCCGCCCAGGCCATCTTCCCGGCCGTGGACCCGCTGGACTCGACCAGCCGGATCATGGACCCGCTGGTGATCGGCGAAGAGCACTACGCGGTGGCCCGTCGCGTGCAGGAGACTCTGCAGCAGTACAAGGCCCTGAAGGACATCATCGCCATCCTGGGCATGGACGAGCTGTCGGAAGAGGACAAGCTGACCGTCGCCCGGGCGCGGAAGATCCAGAAGTTCCTCAGCCAGCCGTTCCACGTGGCCGAGCAGTTCACCAACATGCCGGGCGTGTTCGTCAGCCTGGAAGACACCATCCGCTCGTTCAAGGCGGTGGTGGACGGTGAGTACGACCACCTGCCGGAGGCCGCCTTCTACAACGTCGGCACCATCGAAGACGCGGTGGCCAAGGCCGAGCAACTGGCCGCGGAAGCCTAAGGCGGATGGCGGGCAAGCTGCACTTTTCCCTGGTCTCGCCGGAGCGCGAACTGTTCTCCGGCGAGGTCGACCAGGTCGACGCGCCGGGCCAGGAAGGCGACTTCGGCGTCCTGCCGGGCCACGCCCCGTTCATGACCGCTCTGCGGGAGGGCCCGGTGCGGGTCACCGCCGACGGCCGGACCACGACCTATGACGTGCAAGGCGGCTTCGCGGACGTGACGCCGGAAGGCCTCACCATCCTTGCCGAGCACGCGGTCGAGGTTTAATCAATCGCCTCTTTACGGTCGTAAAGTCCCGCTACGGGGCTTGCGAGGGACGGCCGCATTGGATGTGATGAAACAAGTCAGGGGAACCGGAATGCGCTCCGCCATCGCCACTTTGATCCTCGCCGCGGGCGTCGCCTCGGCTGCTATCGCCCAGACGC
>CAMFHW010000435.1 GCA_945952175.1 uncultured Phenylobacterium sp.
CCCTTCGAGGCGGACGCGACGCCAGGCTCCTCGGCCATCACGGCGGACGCGGCCATGGTCGCGGCCGAGGCGGTCGTGCGCATCGCCAAGCGGCCGGACGCCAAGTCGATCCTCAGCCGGATCGCCAAGATCCAGCTCGTCGAGGGCCGCAAGGCCGCCGCCAGCCTGCAGCAGGGCGTGGTGCAGATCACGGTCGCGCCGAACGACGGCCTGGCCGGTCGTCCGTCCTCGGACCGCATCATGGCGGCGGCCGGCGCCCGCTAGCCTTTGAAATTGTCCTTGGCCGTCCGCACGGCGCCGAAGGCCTCGGCCGGGGCGAGCTCGGGCCGCAGGGTCGGCGCGCGCAGGAAGGGATTGGTCGCCTTCTCCAGGCCGATCGTCGTGGGCACGGTCCACTCGCCACGCTCGCGGGCCGCGAAGATCTGCTCGGCGCGGGCCTTCAGGGCCGGATCGGCGTCCACCGACAGGGCGAAGCGGGCGTTCGAGGCGGTGTATTCGTGGGCGCAATAGACCTTGGTGTCGTCCGGCAGGGCGGCGAGGCGTTGCAGGCTGTCCCACATCTGGGTCGCCGTGCCCTCGAACAGGCGGCCGCAGCCCAGGGCGAACAGGGTGTCTCCGACGAAGGCCACGTGATCCGCCGCGTCGAAATAGGCGATGTGGCCCAGGGTGTGGCCGCCGGACTCGATCACCTGGAAGCGGGCCTCGCCCAGCTCCACGACGTCGCCGCCGCCGACCTTGCGATCCACCGGCGACAGGCGCTCGACCTCGGCGGGTCCCACGACGGTGCAGCCGGTCGCGGCCTTGATCTCGGCGTTGCCGCCGGCATGGTCCTGATGCCAGTGGGTGTTGAGGATGAGCGCCAGCTTCCAGCCGGTCTTCTCCAGCTCCCGCAGGATCACCGAGGCCTCGGGCGTGTCGATGCAGGCCGCAAGGCCGGTCGCGTCGTCGCGCACCAGGAAGCCGTAATTGTCCGACAGGCAGGGGAACTGATGGACGGTGATCGACATGGCTTCCTCCGGCTTTGCACGCGCTGGGACTAGGTAGGGCTCGCGAAGCGGCGAGACTAGGCCTAACTCTTGGCCCGTGCGTCGCGACGTCCTCGAGCTTCGACAATTCTACGCCTCGCCGCTTGGCCACGCCGCGCGGGAGATGACGGCGCGCAAGGTGCTGGAGACCTGGGGCGACGCCCATGGCCTGGACGTGCTGGGCCTTGGCTACGCCACGCCGTTCCTGGGCGGGATCAGCCATGCGGCGCGGCGCGTCGTGGCCGCCATGCCGGCCCAGCAGGGGGTCGAGGTGTGGCCGACCGAGGGGGCCAACCGCGCGGTCCTGACCGGCGAAGACAGCCTGCCGTTCCGCAACGCCCTGTTCGACCGCATCCTGGCCGTCCACGCCCTGGAGGAGAGCCCCGATCCCCTCGCCCTGCTGCGCGAGGTCTGGCGGGTGCTGGCGCCGACCGGCCGCGTGGTGGTGGTGGTGGCCGCACGCAACGGCATGTGGGCCAATTCCGAATCGACCCCCTTCGGCCACGGCCGGCCCTACAGCCGCGGCCAGCTCGCCGAACTGCTGCGCGAGGCCGAGCTGGAGCCCTCGGGCTGGACCCGCGCCCTCTATGTCCCGCCGCTCTCCTGGCTGGCCGGATCGGCGGAAGGGTTCGAGCAGGCCGGCTCGCGCCTGTGGCCCGGTTTCTCAGGTCTGGTGCTGATGGAGGCGGTGAAGCAGACCTTCGCCGTCAAGCCCCGGGCGCTCAGGGTCCGGGCTCCCCTGCCGCGACCGGCGCTCAATCCGGCGCCGCTCGGCCGGGCGCCTGTTTCGAAGGCGCCGCGGGTCTAGGCGAAGCCGCCCCCTTGGACGGGCGCGCGGAACGCCCTAGCCTGACACTTGGAGTTCAGCGGAGACGCCCCATGAAAATGATCGTCGCGGTCATCAAGCCCAGCCGCCTCGACGCGGTGCTCGAGGCCGTCACGGAGGCGGGCGCGTCGGGCCTGACCGTCACCGAGGTGCGGGGCTATGGCCGCCAGCGGGGCAAGACCGAGGTCTATCGCGGCGCCGAGTACGAGGTGAAGCTGCTGCCGAAGGTGAAGCTGGAGATCGCCGTCCCGTCCGACATCGCCGATGCGGTGGTCGAGGCCGTGGCGCGCACCGCCAACACCGGCAAGATCGGCGACGGCAAGGTCTTCGTGCTCGACCTGGAAAAGGCGCTGCGCATCCGCACCGGCGACACCGACGCGGCCGCGATCGCCGGCTAGAAGGTCACGCTCTCGCTCGCCGAGGAACTGACGCCGGTCAGGCCGATCGGCTCGGCCTGGTGCGGGTCGAGCACCGGCGCGCTGGAGGTCATGCCCACCTTGATCGAGGTCGCTCCCGTCCCGGCGATCAGGACATAGGTGTCGGCGGTCCCGTCCCCGTCATAGTCGATCCCGACCTGGACCCCCGGCGTGGCCGGTTGGCGGGAGAGGGTGGCGTAGGCGTGGTAGCCGTCCAGCACGTCGACCACCTGGGTGACGCTCACCACCTTGCCCGTCTGTCCGAAGACCAGATGGTCGTCGGTGCTGAAATCGAGGATGACGCCGGTCACCGGCGCGGTCTGGCCGGTCGCCTGGGTCGCGGCGGCGTCGCCCGTCTTGGGCTGGGCGGCCTCCGGCTTGGGCGGGTCGGGCACCACGAAGGTGTCGTGGCCCTCGCCGCCGATCGCCACGGTGCGTTCGGCCAGATAGATGCGGTCGTTCCCCGCGCCGCCCTCCAGCAGGTCGACCTGGCCCGGGCCCGCGCCATGGCCGATCAGGGTGTCGTCGCCGGCGCCGCCCACCAGGTGGTCGCCGCCCCGTCCACCGACCAGCAGGTCGTTCCCGGTCCCGCCATGCAAGGTCGCGCCGCCGTCTCCTCCGCGAACGATATGGCCTGTCACCGGCGCGGAGACCGCCGCCAGGACCATCGGCTGCTGCGGCGCGACCGCCACCTGCGCCGCGACCGGCGAGGCCGGGGCGTCGGCATGGGCGAGCGTGGTGGCCGGGCTGTCGGAAGCGGTCTCCGCCGACCTGGCGACCAGGGCCTGCCGGCGCGGAGAGCTGTCCTCGGGCGGAGGCGTATGGGCCGCCGGTTGCGCCGCCTGGACCTCATGCGGCGCGATCGCCAGGACCGCGCCCGCCTGGGCGAGCGCTTCGCTATGGCTGGCCTCGGCCGGCGCGGGCGCATCGGCCTCGCCGTCCAAATGCACGAACTCGCGCACGAACAGCATGGCCGCCACCAGGGCCAGCACCGACTGGGCCTGGCGCAGGGGGATGACCATGTCGTTGTCGTCGCGCCCCTCGCGCCAGCCCGGCCCCATCAGCCGCTCGAAGGCGCTCCACAGGGTGTCGTCCGCCTCGACGGCGTCGGCCGCCGCGTCATGGATCACGAACTGGCCGTCGATCCGCGCGACGTGGATCAGCACCTCGCCGTTGGCGTCGGTGATCACGCACCAGGGGTCGCCGGCGTCCGACACCCCGTAGGCCGCGTCCACATGCGCGCCCTCCGCCTGCAGCTTGCCGGCGAGTTCCGTCAGGCGTTCGCGCTCGCCGGCGGTCCAGTCACCGCCCGCCGCGCGGGGGACGAACGGGACGACGTTGTTCATGCGCTGAAGCGCTCCGGTCCGGGTTTCGATGCGGCGTCCGGCGACGCGTCGCCGAACAACAGCCTGTAGAGTTCGGGTTCGTAATAGCGGAGCAGGGTGCGGGCGAACGCCGCGGGATCGAGCCCCACGGCCACGGCCCAGGCCCCCTGCGTCTCGATGGGCACGCGGCCGAGGCCGCTCTCCACCTGCGAGACGAAGGTGTAGTAGCGCAGCCCCACCCGCTCCGCCAGTTCCGCCTGGGTCAGGCCCGCCGCCTCGCGCGCGGCCTTCAGCCACCGCCCCGCCTCCTGGCGGAGGCTCTTGGTGGCCGCGGCGCGAACGGGATCCACGGCGGTTCTCGGCATACGAAACTCCTCTTGGGCCCGGACTTGACCGTCGGGAGCCTTCATGTACAGTAATTA
>CAMFHW010000436.1 GCA_945952175.1 uncultured Phenylobacterium sp.
TCCTGGAACAGGGCCGTGCGCTCGGCGAACTCGCGCTGGCGGCGCTCGCTCTCCTGGCTCTCGGTCATGATGTCGATCTGCCAGCCGGTCAGCTGGGAGGCCAGGCGGACGTTCTGGCCGCGGCGGCCGATGGCGAGCGACAGCTGCTCGTCCGGCACCACCACCTCGACGCGCTCGTCCTCCTCGTCCATCACCACCTTGGAGACTTCGGCGGGGGCGAGGCCGTTGACGATGAAGGTCGCCTCGTCCGGGCTCCACTGGATGATGTCGATCTTCTCGCCCTGCAGCTCGGCCACGACCGCCTGCACGCGCGAACCGCGCATGCCGACGCAGGCGCCGACCGGGTCGATGGAGCTGTCGTTGGAGACCACGGCCATCTTGGCGCGCGAGCCCGGGTCGCGGGCGACCGCGCGGATCTCGATCACGCCGTCATAGACTTCCGGCACTTCCTGGGCGAACAGCTTGGCCATGAAGCCGCCGTGGGCGCGGCTGAGCAGGATCTGCGGGCCCTTGGTCTCGCGGCGGACATCGTAGATGTAGCAGCGGATCCGGTCGCCGATGTTGAAGTTCTCGCGCGGGATCGACTGGTCGCGGCGCATGATGCCTTCGCCACGGCCCAGGTCGACGACGGTGTTGCCGTATTCGACGCGCTTGACCACGCCGTTGACCACTTCGCCGACGCGATCCTTGAATTCCTCGAACTGGCGCTCGCGCTCGGCTTCGCGGACCTTCCCGGTCACGACCTGGCGGGCCATCTGGGTCTGGACCCGGCCGAATTCGAAGGGCGGCAGGACCTCTTCGTAGGTCTTGCCGACGAAGGCGTCCTTGTCGTCGCGCTTGGCGTCGGCCAGGCGGCGCACGCCGATCGGTTCTTCCGGGATGCCTTCCTCGTTCTCGAAGACGGCGTCGTCGTCGATGACCGTGATCACCCGCTTGACGGTGGTCTCGCCGGTCTTGGGATCGATGTGGACCCGGATGTCGTGCTCGGCGCCGTAGCGGGCGCGGGCGCCCTTCTGGATCGCCTCCTCGATCGCCTCGATGACGATCTCCTTGTCGATCGACTTCTCGCGGGCCACGGCCTCGGCGATCTGCAGGAGTTCAAGCCGGTTGGCGGAAATGCCGGTCAGGCTCATGGGTCTTCGTCCTCTACTCGGGGTCTTGTTCTGTATCGGTGTCGGCGGCCAGCCGGGCGGCGCGCCCGTCGGCGCCGCGCTTCATCAGCTGGTCGGTCATGACGAGCTTGGCCTCGATGATCCAGGCGAACGGGATCAGGGCGGTCTCTTCCTCGCCCTCCAGGTCGATGGCGACCTGGTCGTCCTCGACGCCGGCGAGCTGGCCCTTGAACCGCTTGCGGCCCTCGGCCATGCGGTCGAGCTCCAGGCGGGCCTCCAGGCCCTCATAGGTCTCGAAGTCCTTCAGCCGGGTCAGCGGCCGGTCGACGCCGGGCGAGGAGACTTCCAGGGTATATTCCCCGGCGATCGGGTCGGCGGCGTCCATGATCTCGGAGATGGCGCGCGACAGCCGCGCGCAGTCCTCGACGTTCATGTCGCCCGCGGGGGTCTCGGCCATGATCTGCAGGCGCCGCGCGTGCTCGCCGCCCATCAGGCGCAGGCGCACGATCTCGTAGCCCGCCGCCTCGGCGACGGGGTCGAGCAGCTCCAGGAGCCGTTGGTCTTCCGCGGTCTTGCCTCGCATAAGCTTGGCTGGTCTCCGGCAAAGAAAAAAGCGGCCGGGCCGGGGCCCGCCGCTCGTAAGCGCCATCCAGCGCTACGGACGATGTTGAAGGCGAATATAGCGAGCATTCAGGGCCTTGTCAGCCCCCAGCCGCGGGCGGGCGGCTGCGGCGTTCCATTTCGGGGACAGGTCGATCAATTCTCGCCGAGACGACCCCACCGGCGGAGCCCGGCGAATTGATCGACCTGTCCCCGAAATGGCGGTCTCGTCATCACCTTGACTTGGGACGGCGGCAGGTTGAGCGTCGAGCGGGGACGGGCTTCACGAAGACGGAGATGATCATGGGACTTCTTGACGGCCTGTTGGGCGCGGCCGGAGGCGGCGCGGGCAACGAAGCGATCGGCGCCATCGGCGGCCTGCTGCAGAACCACGAGGGCGGCCTGGGCGGGCTGCTGGGCCAGCTGGAACAGTCGGGCCTCGGCAATATCGCCAGCTCCTGGGTGGGCACGGGCGAGAACCTGCCGATCAGCGCCGACCAGATCCAGACCGCGCTCTCCAGCCCGATGATCGCCCAGTTCGCCGAGAAGCTGGGCGTCGACCCGCAGCAGGCGGCCGGCCAGATCGCCGAACTGCTGCCGCAGGTGGTCAATCACCTGACGCCGAACGGCCAGGTGCCAGAAGGCGGCCTCGGCGGCATCCTGGGCGGGCTGATGGGCAAGCTGACGGGCTGAGAGCGAAGAACCCGCTCCAGGTCTACCCACGCCGCGCAAGCGGCCTTCGAACGCAGAGATCGCGGAGGTGCGCGGAGATCGCAGAGAGGAGCGCCCCTCCGTGTCCTCTGCGTCTTCTCTGCGAACTCCGCGTTCAAAGGGCGGCGCGCACCTGGGCTTCCGGGTTGAATTCAAAAGGCCTTCGGCCGGCGGGCTGACACACCCCCTTCCCGAAGCGCCGGCTTTGGTCCACAAGCCGCGCCGACTTTCCTGCTGTGTGTCGCAAAGGCCATCTCCCCATGGACCTCTCCAAGATCCCCGTCGGCGTGAACCCGCCGTACGACGTCAACGCCATCATCGAGATCCCGCAGGGCGGGGAGCCGGTGAAGTACGAGCTCGACAAGGAGTCGGGCGCGATCTTCGTCGACCGCTTCCTGCACACGGCGATGTTCTATCCGGGCAATTACGGCTTCATCCCGCACACCCTGTCGGGCGACGGCGACCCGGCCGACATCCTGGTGGTGGGGCCGACCCCGGTGGTGCCGGGCGCGATCATCCGCTGCCGGCCGATCGGCTGCCTGATGATGGTCGACGAGGCGGGCGGCGACGAGAAGATCCTGGCCGTGCCGGTGGACAAGCTGCACCCGTTCTATGCGGGCGTGGACAGCTGGCGGTCGCTGCCAGCCATCCTGACCGAGCAGATCGCCCACTTCTTCCAGCACTACAAGGACCTGGAAAAGGGCAAGTCGGTCGAGATCGTCCGCTGGGCCGACCCGGAAGAGACCGGCGAGATCATCCGCCAGGCGATCGACCGGTACAGGGCGCAGGAAGGCTGAGGCCACCTGCTCCTCTCCCACCGCTGCGGGGGAGAGGTCGGGTGAGGGGGTCTTGCAGAGCCGCCGGCAGGCCCAAAAGGCCCTCACCCCGGCCCTCTCCCGCAGGCGGGAGAGGGAGAGCGCTCAGCGCTTCGTGAAATCCAGGAAGACCGGCGCGCAGTCGCCGAGGCGCTTTTCCTCGTAGCGGGTGGTGAGGTGGTCGGCGGGCGCCATGCGCCAGTCGTCGGCCTTCCGCGCGGGCCAGTCGAACAGGCCCGACACCAGGACGCGTTCGAGCGTCCAGTCGGCATAGTCCGCCCAGTCGGTGGCGAAGCGGAAGCGGCCGGCGGGCTTCAGCGCGCGAGCGAACTCGGCCAGGACCTCCGGCGTGACGAGGCGGCGCTTGTGGTGGCGCGCCTTGGGCCAGGGGTCGGGGAACAGCACGAAGATCCGTTCCAGGCAGGCGTCGGGCAGGTGGGCCAGGAGCTCGCGGGCGTCGCCGTCCTGCAGCCGCACGTTCTTCAAGCCGCGCTCGTCGATGTGGCGCAGGGCGCTGGCGACCCCGTTCTGGAAGGGCTCGGCGCCCAGGATCAGGACCTCGGGCCGCCGCTCCGCCTGGCCGGCCATGTGCTCACCGCCGCCGAAGCCGATCTCGAGCCAGACCTCGGCCGCGCCGGGCATGAGGGCGCGCGGGTCGAAGGCCTGCTGCGGGACGCGGATGTCCGGCAGCAGGCTGTCCATCAGGGCGGCCTGGCGCGGCTTGATCGGGCGCGACTTGATGCGGCCGAACGAACGA
>CAMFHW010000437.1 GCA_945952175.1 uncultured Phenylobacterium sp.
CCGCCGGCCGGGAGGTCGCTGTGGACGACCGCCACGGCTTCGGACGCCGCCAACCGTTCCAGGTCCTCCACGCTCTCGGCCCGGAAGGCCACGCCCGCGAAGCCCGCGTCGCCCAGCTCGGTGACGTGGACGACGGGCGCCGACCCGGCCCCGCGCGCGACGAGACGCCCCGCGCCGTCATCGACCACCGACAGGCCGAAGTCCTCCACGAAGGCCCGCATCTGCGCGAGGTCCGGGGCGCGGAACCGGACGTGGGCGACGTCCTCGATCTTGATGACGCTCATCTGCATGGCTCTAGTTGACGATATGGTCAGAATGTAGGAATCTCTCGTCATTGGCAAGGGGCGTCGGGATGGCGATCGACGTACCCGAATGATTTGACTTTGACGTCAGGCGAGCCTGGGAGGAACGAGATGGCCGAGGCTGGAACCCCGCGCGGCGGCTGCGCGTGCGGACGCATCGATGTCCATTCCCATTTCCTGCCGCCAGTCTATGCGGACGCCCTCGCCAAGGCGGGCCTCAAGACCCTCGATGGCGGCTTTCCGGTCCCGGCCTGGAGCGTCGAGGCGGCGCTCGAGATGATGGATCGCCAGCAGATCCAAACGGCCATGGTCTCGCTGTCCTCGCCCTCGACCCACTTCCTCGCGCCGGCCCTGCGTCCGGGCCTGGTCCGCGAGATCAACGCCGCCGGCGCGGGCCTCATGGCCGCCCACCCGGGCCGGTTCGGCTTCTTCGCCACCTTGCCGATGCCGGATGTCGAGGCCTCGCTCGCCGAGATGCGCCACGCCTTCGACCGGCTGGGCGTCGACGGCGTGATCCTCGAGACCAATGTCGACGGCGCCTATCTCGGCGCGCCCGACTTCGCGCCGATCTTCGCGGAGCTCAACCGCCGCAAGGCGACCCTGTTCCTGCATCCCACCAGCCCGGCCTGTTTCGACGCCCTCGCGCTCGGCCGGCCGGCGCCGTTGCTGGAGTTCCCGCTCGACACCACCCGCACCCTGGTGGACCTGCTCTATTCCCGCACCCTGCAGACCAACCCGGACATCAAGGTGATCGTGCCGCACGGGGGCGCGGCCCTGCCGGCGCTGGTGGCGCGCATCGCGGCCTTCGCCAACCTGCCGATCATCGATCCCCGGCCGGCCTCCGAGGCCGAGGTCTTCGAGACCCTCGCGCGGCTCTATTACGACGTCGCGCTTTCGGCCCATCCCGTGCCGCTCGCGGGCCTGCTGCGGCTGGCGCCGATCACCCAGGTCCTGTTCGGCAGCGACTGGCCGTTCACCCCGGAAATGGGCGTGGCGCGCAACATCCATCAGCTCGGCGAGAGCGGCCTCAGCGACGCGGACCTGCGCGCCATCGCCCGGGAGAACGCCGAGCGCGTGTTCCCCAGGCTGGCGGCCTTGCGGGCCTGACGCCTCGCAGCGTCGCGGGATCCTCGGCGCGAGCCGTCGGTCGCCCTCCGATACATGACGTCATCGTCAGAATGCCCGAATTGACCCAGACCAATGTACGGCCGAACGCGTTTGCCCGCGCGCGTGATTGACACCTCAATAGATGACGATATCGTCAAATATAACAGCGAGCGAACGCGGCGACGGACATTGGGGAGTGCGTGATGGCGGAACCGGACGTGACCTTCGTGCCCCATGCCTATGAGGAGCGGACGATCGATCTGGGCGAAGTCCGGATGAACCACGTCGTGGTCGGCGAGGCGGACAAGCCGGCCCTGCTGCTGATCCCCGGCCAGACCGAGTCCTGGTGGGGCTTCGAGACCGCCATCGGCCTGCTCGCCCCGCATTTCCAGGTGTTCGCCGTCGACCTGCGGGGGCAGGGGCGCAGCACCCGCACGCCGGGCCGCTATTCGCTGAACACCATAGGTAACGACCTCGTGCGGTTCATCGCGCTCGCCATCCGCCGGCCGGTGATCGTCAGCGGCAATTCCTCTGGCGGCGTGCTGGCCGCCTGGCTGTCGGCCTTCGCCATGCCCGGCCAGATCCGCGGCGTCCATTGCGAGGACCCGCCCTTCTTCACCTCCGAGTTCAACCCGCTCTACGGCCACTCCATCCGCCAGGCCGCGGGTCCCATCTTCGAGCTGATGAGCCGCTATCTGGGCGACCAGTGGTCGATCGGCGATTGGGACGGTCTGCAGGCCGCTCGCGCCCAGGACGCCTATCCCGCCAACCGCTTCCTGTCCCAGGCCGCCGCGCCGTCGCAGAACCTCAAGGAATACGACCCCGAATGGGGCCGCGCCTTCAGCCAGGGCACGGTCGCGCTGAACTGCCCGCACCACCGCATGCTGGCCCAGGTGCGGACGCCCATGCTGCTGACCCACCACATGCGCATGATCGATCCGGCCACCGGCGCCCTGTTCGGGGCGATCTCCGACTTCCAGGTCGAGAAGGTCCGCGAGCTGGTCACCGGCGCGGGCCAGGCCTTCGAGCTGGTCTCTGCGCCCGACGCCGCCCACAGCATGCACGCCGCCGACCCGCCGCGCTTCGCCACGATCCTGTCGGCCTGGGCCCAAGCCCTGCCGCCGCTCTAGGCCAAGCCCTCGCGCACCACCTCGACCGCGCTGCTGGGCGCGTAGGGCTTGGGCACGACGCGGACCGCGCCGTCGCGCCGCACCACCGCCAGGGCCGGTCTTCCAGCCCTTCTATCGCGGCGCCGAGGCGCGGGGTTCGACCAAGGGCGGCATGAGCCTGGGCCTGGCGGTCTCCCGCTCCACCGTCCGCGCCCACGGCGGCGAACTGGTCCTGCGGCGCGCGCCGGCCGCCTGGCCGCCTAGGTTGAAAACCCAATCAACCGCTTGAAATCATATATCTCGACGTCATGGCCGGCCTTGTGCCGGCCACCCATGATCTCCGCGATCGCGGATTTGCCTGAACGCCGGACGCGTATGGGTCGCCGGCACAAGGCTGGCGATGACGTCAGGAGAAAGAGGCGCCGCCTATCGATCTAGTCCTCCGTGATCCGGCTCTCGGCCTTGGTCTCGGGCATCCGCAGATAGACCACCAGCGAGCAGGCGATCAGCGCCGTCACATAGAGGTAGAAGCCGCGCTCCATCCCGTGGCTCTTGAACCAGAGCGCCACATATTCCGCCGTTCCGCCGAAGATGGTGTTGGCCAGGGCATAGGGCAGGGCGACGCCCAGGGCGCGGATATTGGCGGGGAACAGCTCGGCCTTCACCACGGCGTTGATCGCCGTATAGCCGGTCACGACGATCAGGCCCGCCAGCACCAGCAGGAAGGCCGCGAACGAGCTGGAGGCGGTCTCCAGCGTCTTGAAGATCAGCCAGGTCGCCGCCACCCCGCCCACGCCGAACCCGATCAGCAGGGGCTTTCGCCCGATCCGGTCCGACAGCGCGCCGGCCACCGGCTGCAGCAGCATGTAGATGAACAGAGCCGCCGCGGTGATCTCGGTCGCGGATTCGCGGCTGAAGCCCGAGGTGTTGACCAGGAACTTCTGCATGTAGGTCGAGTAGGCGTAGAAGGCGAGCGTGCCGCCAGCCGTCATGGCGACCACGATGGCGGCCTCCCGCGGATGGGTCTTGAACAGCCGCCAGCCGCTGGAGGGCGGGGCGTCGGAGCGCTTGGCCCGCTTGAAGCTGTCGGTCTCCGAGAGGCCCCGGCGAATGTAGAACACCGCCACCGCCAGGACCCCGCCGATGGCGAACGGCACGCGCCAGCCCCAGGCCTCCAGGTCCTTCACCGGCAGGGTCGCCTGCAGCACCAGGAGCACGCACAGCGCGATGAGCTGGCCGGAGATCAGGGTCACGTACTGGAAGCTGGAGAAGAAGCCGCGATGGTCCTTGCCCGCCATCTCCGACAGGTAGGTGGCCGAGGCGCCGTATTCGCCCCCGACCGACAGGCCCTGCATCAGCCGCGCGATCACCAGCAGGATCGGGGCGGCCACCCCGATGCTGGCGTAGCCCGGCGTCACCGCGATCAGCAGCGAGCCCAGGCACATCAGCGTCACCGACAGGGTCAGGCCCGCCTTG
>CAMFHW010000438.1 GCA_945952175.1 uncultured Phenylobacterium sp.
ACCCAGGTCGGCGGGCTCACCACCACCCAGGTGGGCGGCCTGACGACCAGCCAGCTCAAGAACCTGTCCGCCACCGACTTCGGCGAACTGACCGCGACCCAGATCGGGGCTCTGTCCGCCAGCCAGGTGGGCGCCCTCAGCGCCGCCAATATCTCGAGCCTGAACGCGACCCAGGTCGCGGCGCTCTCGACGACCCAGCTCGGCGGCCTGACGACGACCCAGCTCGGCGGGCTCTCGACGACCGATGTGGGCGTGCTGTCCGCCTCCCAGATCCGCGCGCTCACCGCCACACAGGTCGGTGGGTTCAACGCCACCAGCTTCGCGGCCCTGGACGCGACCCAGGTCGGCGCCCTGAACGCCACCCAGCTGCGCGGCGTGACGACGACCCAGGTGAAGGGCCTCTCGACGTCGGACTTCAGCGAGCTCTCGGCCACCCAGGCCAAGGCGCTCACCACGACCCAGATCGGCGCCCTGACCGGCGCCGTGATCGCGGGCCTGACGACCACCCAGATGTCGAACTTCGCGGTCACCCAGCTTCCGGGTCTGACCACGACCCAGCTCGACAACCTGTCGACCACCAACATCACGGCCCTGTCGACCACCCAGATGGCGGCCTTCACCCAGACCCAGGTGCAGAGCTTCGACTCCGCTCAGACCGCGGCCTACCTGGCCGGCAGCTGATCCGGATCAAAGAGGAGAGCGTCAACCGCCCGCCGGACCCCGTCCGGCGGGCGGTTTCGTGCGGCGAGGGGCCGCTGGACCGATTTCTGGGTCCGCGCGAATCGGCGTGCGATGATCGCGGACCTCGAATCGCGACCCCGCCCGAGACGTGAATGGCTGACGACCCGACCGATATGACCCCGCCGCCGGCGGCGCCCGACGGCGGCAACCTCGCCGACGTGATCATGGCGGTGGCGGGCCTCGGCCCCGCCGGCCGCGAGCGCGAGGGGATCGCCCTCTACGACGCCTGGGCCGACGCCAATGCGGGCCAGCCGCAGGTCGCCATCGCCCTGTTCAACAAGGCCTGCCTGCAAAGCCAGATCGGCGAGGCCGGCGAGGCCATCGAGACGCTGAAGGCGGTGCTGGAGATCAATCCGGACTTCGCCCCGGCCTATGTGAACCTCGGCGGCCTGGTGGAGCGGGCGGGGGCGCCGGCGAACGGCATCGAACTCTGGCGCGCCGGCGTCGCGCGCTTGCCGATGGTCACTGGGGCGGCGATCGACCATAAGCTCGCCCTGCTGAAGCAGATCACGCGCGTGCAGTCCGACCTGCATCGCATGGCCGAGGCCGAGGCGACCCTGCGCGAGGCCCTGGCGCTCGGCCAGCCGCATCGCGACGTGATCGAGCAATTCGTCGCCATGCGCATGGGGCAGTGCAAGTGGCCGCCGCTCGACCCGCTGGAGAAGCTGGACCGGTCGGCCCAGATGCGCGGCATGCACCCGCTGTCGGTGGCGGCCTATGCGGACGATCCCTTCCTGCAACTCGGCTCGGCCGAGCGCTATGTGCGCGAGTCGATCGATGCGACGCCCGCGCCGCGGGACCACGATCGGCGTCATGCGACGATCGAGGCCGGACGACGGATCCGGGTGGGCTATGTGTCCTCAGACCTGCGCGAGCACGCTGTCGGTCACCTGATGGCCGAGGTGCTGGAGTTGCACGACCGCAGCCGGGTCGAGGTCTTCGCCTATTATTGCGGGGTCCCGGCCGACGACCCGATCCATCATCGCGCCAAGGCGGCCGTCGAGCATTGGGTCGACATCAGCAACATCACAGATGACGCGGCCGCGGCCCTGATCGCGGCCGACCAGGTCGACATCCTGGTGGACCTGAACGGCCATACCCGCAGCGCCCGCACGGGCGTCTTCGCGCGGCGGCCGGCCCCGATCCAGGTGAACTGGCTGGGCTATCCGGGCACGATGGCCAGCCCCTACCATCACTATGTCGTGGCGGACGACTGGATCATCCCGCCCGGCCACGAGCCCTATTACTCGGAAAAGGTCCTGCGGCTGCCTTGCTACCAGCCCAACGACCGCAAGCGGGTGGTGGCGGCGGAGCAGCCAAGCCGACAGCAGGCCGGCCTGCCCGAGGGCGCGACGGTGTTCTGCTGCTTCAACGCCCCGCACAAGATCACCCGGTTCACCTTCGAGCGTTGGATGGAGATCCTGCGTGCGGTCGAAGGCAGCGTGCTGTGGCTGCTGGAGAGCGACGCCGAGGCCCAGGCGCGGCTGGCGGAACACGCCCTGGCGGCCGGGGTCGATCCCGCGCGCCTGATCTTCGCGCCCAAGCTGCGCAACGACCTGCATCTGGCCCGCTATCCGCTGGCCGACCTGTTCCTCGACACCGTGCCCTATGGCGCCCACACCACCGCCTCGGACGCGCTCTGGATGGGCGTGCCGGTGCTGACCCTGTCGGGGCGCAGCTTCGCGGCCCGGGTCTGCGGCAGCCTGGTGCGCTCGGCGGGCCTGCCGGACCTTGTCTGCGAGCAGCCGGGCGGCTTCGTGGCCAAGGCCATCGCGCTAGGGCGCGACCGGGACGCGATGGCGGACCTGCGGGCGCGGCTGGAGGCGGCCAGGGCCACCTGCGACCTGTTCAACATGGAGCAACTGACCGTCCGCCTGGAGGAGCTCTACGGGCGGATGTGCGAGGACCACCGTCGCGGAGAGCTTCCGCGGCCGGACCTCGCCAACCTGGACGACTATCTCGAGGCGGCGATCGCGCTCGACCGGGACGACCGCGAGATGCTGGCGGAGGGCGACTATCACGGCCTGTTCCGGGCCGCCCTGGCCGCGCGCCACGCCGCTCGTCCGCTTCGCAGCGACGGGCGGCTGTGGACGGAGGAGGCGATCGCCCAGGCCGAGGCCCCGGGCGCGCGGTCGGGCCCGGAAGACCCCTTCGACATCGCCATGGCCGAACTTGTGGCCCGACGGCCCGACGCCTTCTTCGTCCAGGTCGGCGGGTTCGACGGCGTGAGCTTCGATCCCCTGCGTCCGCACGTGGTGGCCGCCGACCTCGCCGGGATCATCGTCGAGCCGATCCCGCAGTATTTCGACAAGCTGCAGGCGCTCTACGCGCGCAACGACAAGGTCACCCCGATCAATTGCGCGGTGGCGGACGAGGAAGGCGAGCGCACGATCTGGAAGTTCAATCCCGAGGCCGTGGAGCGCGGCCTGCTGCCGCCGCACTTCGCCGGGATCAGCTCGTTCCTGATGGAGGACTTGCTGAAGGAGACCGGCGTCCTCGGCCGCTCCAGCCCCAACGCCGAGACCACGGCGGCCCTGCGCGCGCTCGTCCAGCCCGTGCAGGTGCCCTGCAAGACCCTCGACCACCTGCTCGCCGACCGGGGGATCGAGCGGGTCGACATCCTGCAGGTCGATACCGAGGGCTACGACTTCGAGGTGCTGAAGCTGTTCGACTTCGCCCGCTTCCAGCCGAGCGTGGTCCACTATGAGCACCAGCATCTGAACGCCGCGGACACCGCGGCGGCGGAAGACCTGCTGCGGGGGCATGGCTACCGGATCAGCCGCCAGCAATTCGACACCACCGCCGTGCTGGATACGCCCGAGGCCCTGGCGGAGGTCGACCGCCTCCGCGCCATGGCCGCCGAGCTTGCCGCCGAGGGCCGGGCAGGGGAGGCCCTGCTGGTGCTGCAGAAGCTGCATGCCTCGCGGCCGTCGGACGTGGAGACGCTGCGGGCCCTGGTGCGGCTGCTGTCGTCCATGGGCCGGGTGCTGGAGGCGCTGGAGCGCCTGCTCGACCTGAAGGTCGCGGCGGGCGACCCCGAGGCGATCATCGACGAGGTCCGCGCCCAGGCCCTGGTGGCGATCGAGCGCTACAACCTCCACCTGGCGGCCGGGGAGATGATCCAGGCGGAGGCCTACGCCGCGGCCCTGGCCGAGCTCGCGCCGCTCAGCGCCCCGATGGTCACCGCCGCCCTGGTCTGCAACCAGGCGCTCGGACGCCGCGACCGGGTCGAGCACTATGCCCGGGCG
>CAMFHW010000439.1 GCA_945952175.1 uncultured Phenylobacterium sp.
GAGATTGCCTCTTGTCTCGTGGGCTCGGAGATGTGTATAAGAGACAGGGCCTCGGTCGCCGCCACGCCCGGCGCGCCCGCACCGAACTTCGACGAGGCTTTCCTGGACCCGGCGGGCCATGTGGTCGGGACGCGCAAGACCGGGCCGGGCTTCGACCGCGCCCACCTGATGGCGGGCGTCTTCTACCTCCACTACACCCTGCTGGCCGGGAACTGGGGGCGGTGGATCATGGGCGTCGCGGCCCTGGGCTGGCTGCTCGGCAACCTGATCGGCTTCTACCTCACCTGGCCCAGCAAGGCGCCCTATCTGAAGGCCTGGTGGAAGCTCTGGACCTTCCGGTTGGACTCCAAGATCCCGCGCCTGTTTCTCGACCTGCACCGGGCGAGCGGCCTGTGGCTGTTCGTCGGGGTGACGGTGCTGGCCTTCACCTCGGTCTCGATGAACTTCTTCGACGAGGCCTTCACGCCCATGGTCCAGGCCGTGTCGCCCGCCGCGCCCTCGCCCTTCGACGCGCCGGCGCCCAGGACCCCACCGGTCCCGACCATGACCTTCGCCGAGGCTCGCGCCGCCTCCGAAGCGCGCGCCGCCGCCAACGGCCTCGACTGGAGGCCTGTCCGCCTTGCCTATGCTCCGGATCGGGGCCTGATGGGCGTGAGCTTCACGCCGGGCGCGACCACCGACTATGTGGGCCTGGGCCCCGTCACCTACTGGTGGGACGCCGTGTCCGGCCGCTTCGCGGACGAAGACAATCCCTATGCCGACAGCGCCGGGCGCAAACTCAGCCGCGCGCTCTATCCGCTGCATACCGGCCAGATGATCGGCCTGCCTGGCGTGCTGTTCGACCTCGTGCTGGGCCTCGCCACCTTCGAGATGTGCGTCACCGGCGCCTATCTGTGGCTGAAGCGGCGCGGCCCGCGCATCGCATCGAAAAAGGCGGCCGCGGCGCGCGCGCGAGAACGGGCCGCCGCCTAGCCGCGCCCAGGATTGGCCCACCGCATCCAGTCGGCGAGCATCGGCTGGCCGCTGTCTTCCAGGGCCGCCAGGATCTCGCCATAGACGTCGTCGCGTTCGTCCTGGCCGAGCTTGAACACCGGCTTCTCGTCCAGGACCTCGGCCTCGAAGGCCACCACGCCGGCGGCCAGGCGCTCCAGGCGCGCGCCCATCTCGTCCATAGACCAGGCGTTCGGCCGCCCGGCCTCCTGGGCCCCGACCAGATCCCGCAGCGACGCGAGAACGCCGACCTCGTCCTCGATCAGCGAAAGCCGCGCCCGCACGCGCAGCGATGCATAGTTCCAGGTGGGCGCCTGGGTGCGGTCGGTGAACCAGGAGGGCGAGACATAGCCTTGGGGGCCTAGCGCCAGGAACCAAGCCACCGGCTGGCGGCGCAGGGTTTCGACCTGCGGGTTGCGCCGCGCCAGGTGGCCGTCCAAGCGGATCAAGCGTCCCTCCGCATCGACGCGAGCGCGCAGCGGCAGCAGGGTCGCGGCGAAGGGCTCCGGCGACACCATCCAGCTCAGCGGCGCCTGGGCGAGAAGCTCGGCCGAAGCACTTGGATTGGCGGGGCTATAGCGAGCGGCATAGGTGTCCATGTCGCCAGTCTGCCGCCCCGCGCCGCGCCCGCCGTCGCCGACGGATCGCAAACCGTCGCGATCGGGCCAACTAGTCGAGGCGCGCGAAATACTGGCTGGGCGCCACGCCGAACACCTTGTGGAACATGGCCGTGAACGAACTCGGGCTGTCATAGCCCACGTCATAGGCCACGGTGGTCACCGGCCGCCCCATGGCCAGCAGGGACAGGGCCTCCAGCAGCCGGACCTGCTGGCGCCAGGCCGCGACGCTCATGCCCGTCTCCTGCCGGAACAGCCGGGTCAGGGTGCGCCGCGACATGCCCGCCACGTCGGACAGGGCGTCGAGATCGGCGTCGGCGCTCGGGTCCTCCAGGATCGCCCGGCATACCCGCGCCAGCCGCGGATCGCGTGGCATCGGCGCATGCAGGTCGGCGACCGGCAGGTTGACGATCTCGTCCAGCACCAGCTCGGCGATCCGCCCTTCGCGACCGTCGAGCTTGTACTCCCGCTTGAACCGCATGACCTCGAGGATCAGGGCGCGCAGCAGCGGCGAGACCTCGACGACGCAGCTGTGCTTGGGCAGGCGCTCGCAGGACTCCGGCTCGACATAGAGCGTCCGCAGCGAGACCTCCCCCCGGCAGGAGACCTCATGCTCCAGCCCGCCCGGGATCCAGACGGCGCGCTGGGGCGGGATGACGAACGTGCCTTCCGCCGTCACCACCGTCATCACACCGGTCGTGGCGTAGAGCAGCTGGGCGCGGCGATGCGAGTGGCGGGGATCGACGAAGCCGGCGGGATACTCGTCCGCCAGGGCGACCACGGGGCGCGGGGTGCGCTCGACCTCGATGCTGCGGAGCATGGCCCGACTCCACGGGTTTCGACCCGACTATCGTTATCAGGCCGGGCGGCTCGTGGAAATGATCGTGACAGGCCTGTGACAAGGCCCCGCAGCCGGCGCCTCAATGTGAGGCGATGGCGCCTTCCACGGGGACAGTCGGGTCAAGGTCGGCGGGCGGTCCGCCATGGGGGCCGAGCCCCTGGCCCAGGCGCGAGTGCCGGCGGCCGTAGAACAGGTAGATCAGCGCGCCGGCGCCAAGATAGCTGAGCAGAAGGCCCGCCGGCAGGAAGTCGCCGGCCAGCGCCTTGGCGAAGATGTCGAGGCCCAGGGGCGCGACCATCACCACGCATCCGATCATGCCCAGGACCGGCGTGACCCCGATCCACCAGCCGGCGATGCGCACGCCGCCCAGCGGCGCGACGAAGGGCCGGTCCATCTCCGGATGGGTGTTGCGCAGCCACATGACCGAGAAGCAGACGATGGCGAAGGAGGTCGCCGTCCCCAGGCTGATCAGGTCGCCCAGCAGGGTGATCGGCAGCAGGCCGGCGGCCAGCGCCATGCCGATGGCGATGATGATCGTGCCGATCCAGGGCGTGCCGAACTTCAGATGCAGGCTGGCGAAGGCCTTGGGCAGCAGGCCGTCGCGCGCCATGGCGTAGAACACCCGCGACTGGCCGTAGCAGGTCGACAGCAGGATTGAGGTCAGGCCGACCACGGCGCCGACCTTCACCACCATCAGCAGCCACGGCTTGCCCATGGCATCCACGGCGACCGCAAGCGGGTCGGCCACGCCGAGGGTGCGATAGGGCGCGACCCCGGTCAGCACCGCCGCCACCGCCACATAGAGCACCGTGCAGACCGCCAGCGACCCCAGTATGCCGAACGGCATGTCCCGTTTGGGATTGCGCGCTTCGGCCGCGGCCGTCGAGACCGTTTCGAAGCCCAGATAGGCGAAGAAGATCACCGAGGCCGCCCGGAATATCCCCGGCCAGCCATAGGCGAAGCCGCCCTCGCTCGGCGGGATGAACGGGACCCAGCGCGCCGGAACCACCGAGCTCACCCCGAACGCCACGAAGAGCAACAGGACGACGATCTTCAACGCCACGATCGAAGAGTTGATCGCCGCCGATTCCCGCAACCCGAACACCAGCGGCACGGCCATGACGCAAACCGCCAGGCTGGCGATCAGGTTGACCCCGCCGCCGGTCACGAAGGTGTAGCCGCCCGTGCCGGTCACCGACTGGATGAAGGGCGTGGCGATCGCCGCCGGCAGGTGGAGGCCGAAGGTCGCGAGCAGGCTGACCAGATAGCCCGAGAAACCCACGGCGACCGTGGCGCCGGCCACCGCATATTCCAGAACCAGCAGCCAGCCCAGCACCCACGCGCCCAACTCTCCCAAGGTCGCGTAGGCGTAGATGTAGGCCGAACCGGTGACCGGCATCATCGAGGACAGCTCCGCATAGCAGAGCCCGGTGAACACGCAGGCCGCGCCGGCGATCAGGAACGAGATCAGCACCGCCGGCCCGGCGAAATGCGCCGCCGCCGCGCCGGTCATCACATAGATGC
>CAMFHW010000440.1 GCA_945952175.1 uncultured Phenylobacterium sp.
GTTCTTGATCAGGGCGTCGCGGATCTCGTCGGTCATGTGCCGGCCGAGCTCGGTCTGGATGCCGCCCGGATGCACGGCCACGGCGCGCACGCCCTGGGCCTTGTGCCGCCGGTCGAACTCCACGGCGAACAGCACATTGGCGGTCTTCGAGCGGCCATAGGCGCCGAACTCGGTATAGGGCGTGGTTTCGAAGTTCGGGTCGTCCAGGTTCACGTCGGAGAACCGGTGGCCGGCCGAGGCCAGGTTCACCAGCCGCGAGCCAGGCTTCATCAGCCCGGCGATGCGGTTCACGAACACGAAGTGGCCCAGGTGGTTGGTGCCGAACTGGGTTTCGAAGCCGTCGGCGGTGAAGCTCTTCGGGCAGGCCATGACCCCGGCGTTGGCGATCACCAGGTCGAACATCTCGCCCTTGGCCACCAGGGCGTCGGCCGCGGCCCGCACGCTGGCGAGGTTGGCGAGGTCGAGCTCGATCAACTCCAGCGAACCGCCGTTCTTGGCCTCGGACCGCACCACCTCGGTGGCCGCCTGCGCCTTCTTCAGGTCGCGCGCCGCACCGACCACGGTCGCCCCGTGATGGGCCAGCGCCCGGGCGGTCTCGACGCCCAACCCGGCCGAAACGCCGGTCACCAGCACCCGCTTGCCGCTCAGGTCGACGCCCGCCAGCACGTCCTCGGTGGTGGATTTTTCTCCAAAGGGTCCAGCCATGTTCGTCTCCTTCGCGGTTGGCCCATCCGCGCGCGGTCGCCCGAAACGGTTGCCGGGGCGGTCGCAAGGCTGTAAGCGGAGGGTGTCTTCCACTTATATACGGAGGCATCCTCCGTTTATCAAGAGGCCATTCTGACCGTGAGCGCCCCGCCGCCCACCCGCAAGCCCCGGGCCGACAGCCAGCGCAATCGCGAGCGGCTGATCGCGGCCGCCAAGGCCGGCTTCACGGAGAAAGGCGCCGAGGTCAGCCTGGAGGAGGTGGCCCGTCGCGCCGAGGTCGGCATCGGCACGCTCTACCGCCACTTCCCGACCCGCGAGACCCTGATCGAGGCCGTCTACCGCCGCGAGGTCCAGAACCTGGGCGAGGCCGCCGACCGCCTCGCCGCCGAAGCCGCGCCAGCCGAGGCCCTGCGCCGCTGGATGGTGCTGTTCATCGACTACATCGCCACCAAGAAGGTGATCGCCGCGACCCTGGAATCCCTGGTCGGCGGCGGCTCGGACCTCTACGCCGCTTCCAGCGTCCAGATCACCGGCGCGGTCACCCGCCTGGTCGAGGCCGCCGCCGGCGCCGGCCAGATCCGCCCAGACACCCAGCCCGACGACGTCCTGCGCGCCCTGGTCGGTTTCGCCTACGGCCACGCCCAACCCGGCTGGCGCGAAAGCGCCCTGCGCCTGGTCGAGATCCTTATGGCCGGGCTCCGCCCGCCGGGACGGTGATCTCAATTCCGCTCGTCCCGGCGAATGCCGGGATCCAGATCGGAAGCCTCGGCGCGTCCGTCATTTGAACCACGAAGCGCACGAAGGACACGAAGAGGCCGCACCAAACCTTGGCGTGATTCTTGTCCTTTGTGGTGAAATCGACGACCTACGGCCTGGGCGCCGAGCCATGTCATCTGGATCCCGGCATTCGCCGGGATGAGCGGATTGGGGACGCGACACGATGGAAATCCTCCAAACCCCGCGCCTGCGCCTCCACACCTGGCGCGACGACCACCGCGACGCCTTCGCCGCCATGCACGCCGATCCCGAGGTGATGTGGGACGCCACGGCGCCCCTGTCGCGTGCGGAGAGCGACGCCAAGCTCGACCGCTATCGCGCAGCGCAGGACCGCCATGGCTTCAGCCGCATGGCGATCGAGGACCCCGCCGGCCGCTTCCTCGGCTATGTCGGCCTCCTGCCCATCGCGCCGGGCCATCCGCTAGGCGAGGGCGCCGAGATCGGCTGGCGCCTGCGCCGCGACGCCTGGGGCCACGGCTATGCCAGCGAGGGCGCCACGGCGGTCCTCGCCGACGCCCGCGACCACCTGGGCCTGGCCCGCGTCTACGCCTTCACCGCCCCCGACAATCTCCGCTCCCAGGCCGTGATGGCCCGCATCGGCCTGCTGCGCGACGAAGCCCTCGACTTCACCCAACCCGACGGCTGGCGCGGCTGGGTCTGGCGCACCGCCTGAGCGTTTTCCCCCGCTCCTCCCGGCGTCGCGCAGCGGGCGCCAGCCAATGCCGGGACCCAGATCCTATGGCTGGGCGATCAGCGATCCGTCCCCCTTTGAACGCGGAGATCGCAGAGAAGACGCAGAGCTCGCGGAGGGCAGGGCCTCTCTGCGTCCTCCGCGGACCTCCGCGATCTCTGCGTTCAAAGGCCACCTAGCTCAGCGCGCTAGGATCTGGATCCCGGCATTGGCTGGCGCCCGCTGCGCGACGCCGGGACGAGCGGGTGAGGCAAGCGCCACCCCTCGCTCACCCCACTGGCACGTCCACCACCAGCACGCCAGGCCGCTCCAGCGGCAACTGCGCCACCACCTCGCCCGCCGGGTTCAGCAGCGCCGTTGGCCCCCAGGCGATCCGCCCCCCGCGCTCCCCGGTCACGTCCGACGAGATCAGCCACAGCCCCGTCTCGCGGCACCGCGCGCCGCGCGCCCGGTTGTGCTCGTCCTTCCAACGCTCGGCGACCTCGCGCCGCATCATGTTGTTGGCATGCCAGACGATCAGGCGCCCGCCCAACCCGGCCACGCCCCGCGCCGCCTCCGGGAACTAGGTGTCCAAGCAGATGTTGATCCCGAAGCTCAGCGCGCCGGCGCGGAACACCTCCGCCGTCGTCCCCGCCTCGAAACAGGTCTCGCCGCCCAACAGGTGCGCCTTGCGATAGCGACCCACCAGCTGGCCGCCCTCGACCACCACGGCGGTGTTGAACAGCCGCTCGCCCTCTTTCTCGATCAGGCCGAACACCAGCATCGGCCCGTCCGCCGGCATCCGCGCCAGCACCTCGCCGAACGCTTCCGACCCCAGGTCCAGCGCCACCCGCCGCGCCGCCTCGGCCTCCGTCAGATAGCCTTGCAGGAACCCTTCGGGAAAACAGACCAGCTCCGCGCCCTGCTCGCGCGCCTCGGCTACCACCTCGCCCAGCCAGGCGATCGCGCCCTCGAGGTCCTCGCGGAACTCCGGCGTCTGGGCCGCGGCGATCTTCATCAGCCGCGGCCGACGAAGGGCATCTTGGTCGCCATCACGGTCATGAACTGCACATTGGCCGACAGCGGCAGGCCGGCCATGTAGACCACCGCATCGGCCACCGCCTGCACGTCCATAGTCGGCTCCACGGCCATCGTCCCGTCGGCCTGCGGCACGCCCTTGGCCATGCGCGCGGTCATCTCGGTCGCCGCGTTGCCGATGTCGATCTGGCCGCAGGCGATGTCATAGGCCCGCCCGTCCAGCGAGGTCGATCGCGTCAGGCCGGTGATCGCGTGCTTGGTGGCGGTGTAGGCGACTGAGCGCGGTCGCGGGCTGTGGGCCGAGATCGAGCCGTTGTTGATGATCCGCCCGCCCATCGGGTCCTGGGCCTTCATGATCCGGAACGCGTGCTGGGTGCAGAGGAAGGCGCCGGTCAGGTTGATGTCGACCACCCGCTTCCAGGCGGCGAGGTCCAGGTCCTCCAGCGGAACTGGCGGCGCGCCCGTGCCGGCATTGTTGAACACCAAGTCCAGCCGGCCGAACTCGCCCTGGATGCGCGCGAACAGGGCGGCCACCTGCTCCGGATCGGCCACGTCGGTGGGAACGGCCAGCATGGCGCCCGGCGCCTGGGCGGCCGTCGCCTCCAGCTCCTCGGGCCTGCGTCCCGCGAGCGCCACCCGCCAGCCCGCCTTGGCCAGGGCGACCGCCGAAGCCCGCCCGATCCCCGATCCCGCGCCCGTGACGAGGGCGATTTTCGCTGTGCTCATGCGGTGAGGCTAGCAGGGCGACTCAGAGTCCGTCACCGGCCATGTG
>CAMFHW010000441.1 GCA_945952175.1 uncultured Phenylobacterium sp.
CGGAGATGTGTATAAGAGACAGCGCCACGCCCGCCTCGTTCGAGCCCAGCATCGACTACGTGGTCACCAAGATCCCGCGCTTCGCCTTCGAGAAATATCCGGGCTCTGAGCCCTACCTGACCACCTCCATGAAGTCGGTGGGCGAGGTCATGGCCATCGGCCGGACCTTCAAGGAGAGCCTGCAGAAGGCCCTGCGCGGCCTTGAGACCGGCCTCGCCGGCCTCGACGAGGTCGATATCGAGGGCTCGGCCGATCCGGAGACCGGCCATGCCGCCGTGGTCCGCGCGCTGGGCAATCCGACGCCGGACCGGCTGCGGGTGATCGCCCAGGCCTTCCGCCACGGCCTGTCGGTCGAGGACGTGGCCGCGGCCTGCGCCTACGAGCCCTGGTTCCTGCGCCAGATCCAGGAGCTGGTGCGCGAGGAGGGCCTGATCCGGGCCGGCGGCCTGCCGACCACGGCGCAAGGCTTCCGGGCGCTGAAGGCCCAGGGCTTCTCGGACATGCGGCTGGCCAAGCTGACCCACTCCACCGAGGCCAAGGTGCGCGAGGCGCGCCGGGCGCTGGGCGTGCGGCCGGTGTTCAAGCGCATCGACACCTGCGCCGGCGAGTTCCGCGCCGAGACGCCCTACATGTATTCGACCTATGAGACCGGGGCCCTGGGCCAGCAGCCGGACTGCGAGAGCGATCCGTCCTCGGCCAGGAAGGCGATCATCCTGGGCGGCGGTCCGAACCGGATCGGCCAGGGGATCGAGTTCGACTATTGCTGCTGCCACGCGGCCTTCGCGCTCGACCAGATCGGCGTGGAGTCGATCATGGTCAACTGCAATCCCGAGACCGTCTCGACCGACTACGACACCTCCGACCGCCTCTACTTCGAGCCGCTGACGGCCGAGGACGTGCTGGAGCTGATCCATGTCGAGCAGTCCAAGGGGACTCTGCTGGGCGTGATCGTGCAGTTCGGCGGCCAGACGCCGCTGAAGCTCGCCCAGCCGCTGGAGGACGCCGGCATCCCGATCCTGGGCACCAGCCCGGACGCCATCGACCTGGCCGAGGACCGCGAGCGCTTCCAGCAACTGCTGCACAAGCTTCAGATCGCCCAGCCGGTGAACGCCATCGCGCGCAGCCGCGACGAGGCCTTCGAGGGCGCGCACAAGGTCGGCTATCCGGTGGTGATCCGCCCGTCCTACGTGCTGGGCGGCCGGGCCATGGAGATCGTCCGCGACGACGAGCAGCTCGATCGCTACATCCGGACCGCCGTGCAGGTGAGCGGCGACAGCCCGGTGCTGATCGACCAGTACCTGAGCCGCGCCACCGAGGTGGACGTCGACGCCCTGTGCGACGGCCAGACCGTGTTCGTGGCCGGCGTGATGGAACACATCGAGGAGGCCGGGGTGCACTCGGGCGACAGCGCCTGCTCCCTGCCGCCGTTCTCGCTGAAGCTGGAGACCATCGCCGAGCTGAAGCGCCAGACCGAGGCCATGGCCTTCGCGCTGAAGGTGCGCGGCCTGATGAACGTGCAGTTCGCCATCGAGGAGCCGCACTCCGAGAGCCCGCGCATCTACGTGCTGGAGGTCAATCCGCGCGCCAGCCGCACGGTGCCGTTCGTGGCCAAGACCATCGGCCAGCCGCTGGCGGCCATCGCCGCCAAGGTGATGGCGGGCGAGCCCCTGGCGGGCTTCGGCCTGGTCGAGAAGTCCTATGACCACATCGCGGTGAAGGAGGCGGTGTTCCCGTTCGCCCGCTTCGCCGGCGTCGACACGGTGCTGGGCCCGGAGATGCGCTCGACCGGCGAGGTCATGGGTCTCGACTGGATCCGGCCGGGCGAGAGCCCTGCCCCGGCCTTCGCGCGCGCCTTCGCCAAGAGCCAGCTGGGCGGCGGCACCAAGCTGCCGACCGAGGGCGGGGTGTTCGTCTCGGTGAAGGACGCCGACAAGGCCTGGATCCTGGAGCCGGTGAAGCTGATGGTGGCCGGCGGGTTCCGCATCCTGGCCACCAGCGGCACGGCCGCCTCCCTGGCCGCCGAAGGCATTCCGGTGGAGCAGGTGAAGAAGGTGCTGGAGGGTCGCCCGCACATCGTCGACGCCATGAAGAACGGCGAGGTCCAGCTGGTCTTCAACACCACCGAGGGCAAGCAGTCGCTGGCCGACAGCTACGAGATCCGGCGCTCGGCCCTGATGATGAAGATCCCCTATTTCACCACGACGGCCGGCGCGCTGGCGGCGGCCCAGGCGATCGCGGCGACGGCCCAGGGCCCGCTGGAGGTCCGCCCGCTGCAGTCCTACGCCTGAATGGGCGGGCTCCAGCCTGAGGACGAGGACGGCGGCGGCTTCGACGTCGACGACTGGGCGCGCCTGCCGGCCTTCGCCGGGCGCGTGGCGAGCCTGGACGACGTGCGGGACAAGCGCGCGGTCTTCGCCCTGGACGACACCTTCGACGGGCGGCCGATCGAGATGGACCTGCCCCAGCCGGTGATCTGGTGGGAGGACGACGGCGAGCAGGCGGCGATCGCCGTCCAGGCCGAGAGCCACCGCAACGCCGAGGGCGTCGAGATGGAGGTGCTGGGCCTGATCCTGCCGGATGGCGAGGCGGCCGTGGCGCTCTTGGAAGACGTCGACCTGGTGGACGACACCGACCCCACCTGGCGCGACCTGGTCGCCCGGGCGGTCGACGCGGGCGACGCGGAAGGCTAGGCCGCCACCGCCGGCTGGGCCGCGCGCGTCAGGAAGACCAGGATCACGACCGCCGCCGAATAATAGGCGAAGCGAGCCGGAACGCCGCCGTGCAGGAAATCCACCGCCGTGGCGACGGCGAAGATGGCGATCAGCAGGCCGCCGGCCCAGAGCTGGGCGGGCAGCCAGAGGAAGGCGAGCGCCGCGGCGATCTCGGTGGCGGCGAGGCCGCGGATGAACAGGGCCATGTGCGCCGGACTCCCCGCACCGTGGCCGGCGGCCGCGGGCCAGCCCTCGACGAAGGTCCTGGCCGAGGCCCAGACGATGAAGGCCACATAGACGCAGCGATAGGCGTAGAGCGCGATCTGCGGGCTCATGGCCCCTCCTCCTTCAGGCCATGCGAGTCGGCGGCGGTGAGGTCGAGGCCGTAGACGGCCTTGAGCGCCGCGATCTTCTCCAGCGTGGCGGGCGAGAACGGCGCCTGACCCTCGAAGGTATGCAGCGCCATGCCCTCGATCAGGTCCGACAGCGACAGGTCGAGATATTCCGCGAGGCTTTTCAGCACCTTGAGCAGCCGCCGCTCGAGACGGACGCCGGTTTGGACGCGTTCGATGGTTTTCATGTTGTCTTGTTACCATGGTAACATTCGGCGTCAAGAGGCGCCGGCGCGAGCCAAAAGTGACGTTGGCGTCAAAACATTGACCGATGCCCGTCCGGAGCGCACAGTTCCCTCAGTGCCTGGCTTCGTCGGGCGCGAAGGGCGCGCACCCCGGGCCCCTGATGACGCGGGGTCACGCCCCTCGAGACGCCTGTCGCAGTCTGGCGTTCGAGGACACCCAGCCCCTTGGACTGGGCCCTCCAATCAGAATGCGAGGGAATGCGTCATGCCCACGGAAACCGGCCACGAGACCGAGGTCCATCACCACAAGAAACATCTGCTCGAGCGCTTCGAGAACGCCACGGATCTTCTGGTGGTGGGGATCATCGTCGCGCTCGGCCTGGCCATGCTGATCGGCCTGATGACGGCCGACGGCAAGGTGGGCTGGAACAGCTAGGGACGGCCTAGTCCAGGCGCCGCGCCAGGACCAGATCGTCGTAGTCGTTCGAGCCGACCCGGAACTTCCGGACGCCCGCCTGGGTGAACCCCTGGCGGGCGTAGAAGCTGATCGCGTTCGGATTTTTCGTGAACACGCTCAGCAGAAGCCGCGAATGGCCGGCCTCGCGTGCGGCCTGGACGGCGACGTCGAGCAGGCGCGCGCCCGTGCCGCCGCCATGGAAACGGTGCAGGAGAT
>CAMFHW010000442.1 GCA_945952175.1 uncultured Phenylobacterium sp.
GGGTTCTGCTAAGGAAGCCTGGCCCTGCAGATCGGAGCCAGCGCGTGCCTATTCCTGCGACCATCGGTGCGTTCGCGATCGTGCCGTCCAACGACCTCGTGATCGCCCAGGCCTTCTGGGAGCGGCTGGGGTTCGAGCGGACAGGGGGTGACACGCAGTATCTGATCATGACCGGCTGGGGGTGCGAGGTGCACCTGATCCAGGCCGGCGAGGGGCCCTGGCGCGTGCCGGAGGCGCACAATCCGTTCGGCGTCTTCATCCGCACGCCCGAGGTCGACGCCATCGCCGCGCGGGTGGACGACCTGGTGATCCGGCCGGGCGGGATCCTGCGGCATCGCGAATGGGGGCTCTACGAGGTGGGGATCGCGGGGCCCGACGGCATGCTGGTGCGCATCGGCTGGCCGTCGCGGCTGATGCCGGACTGAGGCGGCGGGCTCAGCGTAAGCCGAACAGGGCCGGGGCGATGGCGTTCCAGGCCGCGCTGCGGGCGACCAGCGGCTCGAGGGCATGGAAGGGGATGAGGAGCGCGGCGGCCCAGAGGGTGACGGGGTGCAGGCGGCCGAGCTGCCGACGGTCATGGACCATCAGGGCGAACAGCAGGAGGTCGGCGGTCAGGTTGGCCGACATGTCCCACCAGGGGAAGGGGATCGGGAGCAGGCCGGTCAGGCGGGAGATGGCGGGGCCCAGCAGATTGAGCGCGGCCACGAACATCAGGCGGCGATGCCACTCGACGCGCCGCGAGGCCTCATAGACCGCCCAGCCGAAGGTGAGGGTGAAGAGGCTGATGTCGACGAGGTTGTAGAGCGAGAATTCGAAGGGAAGGGCGACCCCCTTGGCCTGGCGTTCGCCCGCCGAGGTCACGGCTTGCCAGAGGCCGAGCGGCAGCATGGCGCCGGCGAGCCAGATCCCGGCCAGGCCGAGTTCGCGGTGCAGACGCACTTCGCCCCTGCGGATCAGCCAGGACTGGAGGACGTAGAGGGCGATCCAGCTGAAGAAGAAGGCCCCGTGGATATGGCGCAGCAGGGTGAAGGTCTTGGCGTGCGTGGCCAGCGGGATGAAGTAGGTCAGCGGGAAACTGAGCACGACGCCCAGCGCGATCACGATGGCGCTGGCGGCGAAGAAGGTGCTGCCGCGCGCGGCCGATTGTGTGGTGTTCACGCGGCTCCCCCAAGCAAACGCGCCGATCTGTTGCGAGGTTATCGGCTTTTGGCCGCCCCGCAACGGCGGCGCGCCTAGGGGCGGCGGATCTCGAAATAGGTCTTGGCGTCGCGTCGGAAGCCCACCCCCTCGTAGAAGCGCAGGGTGGCCTCGGTCTTCGAGCCGGTGGCCAGGAAGACCTTGTAGCAATCGGCCTTGGCGGCCTCGTCGATCGCGGCTTCGAGGACGGCGCGGGCGAGGCCTCGGCGGCGGTGGGCGGCGTCGGTCACGACGTTCTCGATCACGCCATAGGCGCGGGCGCCGCGCGACAGGTTGGGGACGATGGCCAGGGTGCAGGACGACACCAGACGCTCGTCCAACGCCGCCACGAAGGTGGTCGTCAGACCGGAAGCGAGGAGGGCTCGCCAGACGGCGGCCGCAGCGGCCGGATCAGGCGCCGGATCGTCGGGATGGAGCTGACGGTAGAGGGCGAGCACGCCCGGCAGGTCGTCGGACGTGGCGGGGCGAATGGCGGGCTCGGGCATGGGGCAGGCTTAGCCCGAGTCCCGCCCCGGAGACGGGACCGCCATTTTGGAAATGGCGATCCCGTCCCCGCAGGGGCGTCAGACGCGGCCGGCCTTGATGTAGTCGACCATCTGACCGAGCACCGTGCCCCAGCCGTCGTGGAAGCCCATCTCCTCGTGCTGCTTGCGGCCCGCCTCGCTGCCGTGGATGGCGGTGGCGCGATAGAGCGTGCCCGTGCCCTTGGGCGTCAGGTCGATGACGGCGGTGAAGAACGGGTTGGCCGAGGGGCGGTAGCCGGCCAGCAGGGTGTCGGTGGTGACCAGGCGCTGGTTCGGAACGATCTCCAGATAGCACTGGCTGTTCGGGAACTCCTGGCCGTCGGGCGAGCGCATGGTGAAGTTCAGCGCGCCGCCGGGACGCAGGTCGATGTCGCAGCTGGTGATCTCCCAGGGCTTTGGGGCGAACCAGTGGCGCAGATGCTCGGGCGTCGTCCAGGCGCGCCAGACGAGCTCGACCGGCACGTCGATCTGGCGTTCCAGCACGAGGTCTAGCTTGGGGTCGGCGGCGATGATCGGCAGGGTCATTTGGGTTCCTCTTCCTTGAGTTTGAGCAGGTAGCTGTCGAGTTGATCGAGGCGCCGCTCCCAGAGCGTGCGCTGGCGGCCCAGCCAGTCCTCGGCGAGGCGGAGCTGGTCGCTGGCCAGTTCGTAGGTCCGCACGCGGCCGGCCTTGCGCGAGCGGACCAGGCCGCTGCCCTCCAGCACCTTCAGATGGGCGACGAAGGACGGCAGGGCCATGTCGTAGGGCGCGGCGAGCTCGCTCACCGAGGCGGGGCGCAGGGTCAGCCGTTCGACGACGCTGCGCCGCGTCGGGTCGGACAGGGCGCGGAAGATGCCGTCCACGACAGCAGGATTGGGCGGCGCGGGCGGGGCCCCGCCGAGGGCTTGCGGTGTCATGGCTGGCTCCCTCCTCGGGTGGGCGGCGGATACTTAGGATATTTCCTTAGTATTGCGCAAGGGGGCAAGCCGAGGGTGGTGCGGGCGCGGGCCGGAGGCCGAAGTTCAGGCCGCGGCGATCGCCGCGGCGGTCATGCGGGCGAGGGTCTCGAGGCGCTTGGCGTCGCAGCGGTCGCCCATGACGACCAGGCTCCAATAGAGGGGGCCGATCAGCAGGTCGGTGGCGGCGCGCCGGTCGATGTCGGCGGAGAGCTCGCCGCGGGCGATGGCGCGATCGACCAGGGCCTTGACCTTCTTCTCGCGGACCATCTCGCCCGGACGCATGGCGGCCTCCAGAGCGGGCTCGCGGGGCATGGCTGTGTAGAGGTCGGGCAGGATGCGGCGCACGAGGGGGTGGCGCAGGAGGCGGCGAGTGAGTTGGAGCGCGGCCAGGAGATCGGCCTCCAGCGAGCCCCGGTCGCCCGGGTCGGCCAGCACCACCTCGGCGGAGAGTTGGCGGATCAGGTCGGCGGCCATGTCGGCCTTGGAGCGCCAGCGGCGATAGAGCGCGGCCTTGCCGACGCCGGCCTTGCGGGCGACCGCGTCGAGACTGAGGGCCGAATAGCCGACGCGAGCCCATTCCTCGAAGAAGGTGCGCGCCAGGGCGTCGGTGATCTGCGGGCGCTTCACGGCGGCGCCGCTGAGGCGGCTCGCGCCATCCATCGCGACGGAACTGTTGCGTTCCGACGAAACCGCGCCTATGTCGTCGAGACGATCCTGTTCCATCGGCGGAGACTTAACCCGTGAGCGACCCCA
Organism: uncultured Phenylobacterium sp.; assembly: GCA_945952175.1. Taxonomy (GTDB): domain Bacteria; phylum Pseudomonadota; class Alphaproteobacteria; order Caulobacterales; family Caulobacteraceae; genus Phenylobacterium. Next base: position 3,413 of record CAMFHW010000442.1, read on the forward strand.
AGCCAACCTTCCAGGACATCTTGAAGACCGCGCTCGGCGACCGGCTCGACCCGGCGGCGGGCAACTTCATCGAGATGATGTCCGAGGACTTCGTGATGGAGTTCCCCTATGCCCGTCCCGGCATGCCGACGCGGGTGGAGGGGCGGACGAACGTGCTGATGCACCTCGCCAAGGTCGGGCAGGACGTCGCGGTCGATTCCGCCAGCGACCTGGTGGTGCACGAGACCAAGGACCCGGAGGTGGTGATCCTGGAGTTCGAGGGCCACGGCCGCTCGGTGCGCACCGGCGAGCCCTACGAGCAGCGCTACATCTCGGTGATCCGCGCCCGCGGCGGCAAGATCGTGCACTTCAAGGACTACTGGAACCCGATCCAGGGCCTGAAGGCGCAGGTCGGGATCGCGGCGGTCGACGCCTTCATCCTGGGCGGCGCGGCGGAGGCCAAGGGTGAGTGACCTGGTGCTGGTGACCGGCGCGACCGGCAAGACCGGCCGCGGCCTCGTATCGCTGCTGAAGGATGGCGGCGTGGCCCATCG
>CAMFHW010000443.1 GCA_945952175.1 uncultured Phenylobacterium sp.
GTTCCTGGCCGGGGTGGCGGGGCTCTACGGCCTGATCAACATCGTCTTCGCCCTGGCCTACTACGCCCAGCCGGGCTCGATCGTGAACGCCCATCCGGGCTCGCTGCTGGACCCGTTCTTCTTCTCCATCGAGACCTTCGCCACGGTCGGCTATGGCGAGATGTATCCAGCCAACGCCTACAGCCACTGGGTGGCGGGGGTGGAGATCGTGGTTGGCATGACCTTCACGGCCATCGTCACCGGCCTGATCTTCGTGCGCTTCTCCAAGCCCCGGGCGCGGATCCTCTATGCCGAGCGGCCGGTGATCACCCGGCACGACGGCCAGCCGACCCTGATGCTGCGCTTCGCCAACGGGCGGATGTACGTGCTGACCGACGCCACGGCGCGGCTGTCGGTGCTGATGCGCTACGACAGCGCCGAGGGGGCGACCTTCCGCCGGGCGGTGGACCTGCCGCTCGCGACCTCGCGGTTCGCGCTGTTCGCGCTCACCCTGACCATCCTGCACGTGATCGACGAGACCAGCCCGCTGTTCGGCCTGACCGAGGCGCAGATCGCGGCCGGCGACATCCGGCTGTTCCTGACGCTGGAGGCGCACGATCCGGCGCTGGGCGCGACCGTGCGCGATCTGCAGTCCTACGAGGCCGGCCAGATCGCCTTCGGCATGCGCTACGCCGACGCCATCTCCCGCAGCGAGGACGGGCGCAACCGCGCCGACCTCACCCGCATCAGTCTCCTGGAGCCGGAACCATGATCAAGCTGACCTTCTGCCTGACCCGCTTGCCGGGCCTGAGCCGCGAGCAGTTCCAGGCCTATTGGTACGACAACCATGCGCCGCTGGTGAAGAGCGTCTCCGAGGTGCTGGGCATCCGGCGCTACGTGCAGATGCATTCGATGCCGGACGAGGCCTCGGCGGCCCTGCAGGCGAGCCGTGGCGGGCCGGCCTCCTACGACGGTGTCGCCCAGCTCTGGTACGACAGCCTGGAGGATCTCGGCCAGCGAATGGCCGATCCCAGGGCGCGCGACGCCGCCCAGCTGCTGTTGGAGGACGAGAAGAAGTTCATCGACCTGCCGCGCTCGCCCCTCTGGTGGGGCGTCGAGCGGCCGATCATCGGGTAGCGTTTCGGTCCTCCCCCAACGGGGGAGGACCTGAATCACGCCGCGCCCGCGGCGGGGCCTTGCAGCCAGCCGTGGAGGAGGGCCAGGACCTCGTCGCGGGCGCGGTAGCCGCGGGTGACCACGCCATAGGTCCCCTCGGCGCTCGGGCCCGCCACCAAGGTCGGGAAGCCGGTGACCCCGGCGCGCTGTGAGACGCCGTAGTCGCGCCAGGTCTCGTGCTTGAGGTCGTCGCTGTCGAAGTCGGCGAGGAAGGCCTCGCGCTCGAGGCCCAGCTCGGCGGCGAGGTCGGCCAGCACCTCGGCCTGGGTCACGTCGCGGGCCTCGGCGTAGAAGGCGCGCTGGGCGCGGCCGAGGAAGGCGAGCGCCAGCTCCGGGTCTTCGCGGCGCACCCGCACCACGGCGCGCGCGGCCGGGTCGGTGTCATAGCGGAAGCCGGGGATGTCGAGCACCGCGCCGTCGAAGGGCAGGCCCGAGGCCTCGGCCACATGGCCCCAATGGCCCTTGATTTCGGTCTTGGCGGCCTCGGTCATCGGCTGCTCCGTGCCGGGCCGCAGGCCGCCCATCACCACGCGGATCGGCAGGGCGCGGCCGAAGGTGCGGCGGATGTCGGTCATCACCGGGGAGAAGCCGTAGCACCATGAGCACATGGGGTCGGCGAAGTAGATCAGGTGCGGGCCATCCATGGCGCGCCTCCGCGAGGGATCCGGACAGGCGTGAAGCCTACACCCGATCCCGGCCCGGCGGTCCCGGGTTTTTGAAGGCCTGAGGCTCGGCGGCGGGCGGCAGGCGCAGCCAGCGGCGCACGAGGTCGAGGAACCGGCGGCGGCGCGACCGATGGCTCGCGATCTGTTCGCCGATGTCGCGCGGAAGGTGAGGCATTCGGTATCCGTGCCTCAGGGGTGAGGCTTCCGCGACGCGATAGCCTCCTGCGGCGAATGAGCGCAAGAATAAAGTGCGTTTGCACATAATGTATTTTCACAATGCGCATTCGCAAAGTATGCAATTTAGCCTTGTGCAAACGCGAGAATGCCGGTGATATGTCAGTATGGCTGACGATCGGGGTGCTCTTCAGCGCACAGGGGATGACGTCGAAAGGGACATCACCTCGGCGGGGCGCGAGACCTATCTGCTGCACCTCGTGGCGGCGGCGTCCAGCCATCGCGATCGGGAACTGGGCAGGCGTTTCGAGCCGCTGGGCCTGACCGTCGACAAGTACCGGGTGATGCTGGCGGTCGCCCGCTTCCCGGGCTGCACGATGAAGGAGCTGGCCCAGTTCACCTCGATCGACCGCACCACTCTGACGCGCATGGTCGACCAGATGGTGGCGGTGGACTGGATGACCCGCGAGCACGCCACGAAGGACCGCCGCCAGGTGATCCTGGGCCTGACCCCGGCCGGGCTGCAGCTCGGCCTGCGGGCGGTCGAATCGCTGGCCGAGGCCAATCGCGCCGCCGCGGCCAGGCTGACCGACTCCGAGATCGACGCGGCGGCGCGCGTGCTGGAGCTGGTGCTGCGCAACTTGATCGTCGACGACAACCTGCTGGCCCGGGTGGTCACCCTGCGCCGGCCGGACTAGGCGCGCTCTGGGCGCAGGTTGACGTCAAGGGTTTTGCTTTTTCCGCACGTCATCGCCGGCCTTGTGCCGGCGATCCATACGCGCCGGAAGTCCAGGCAAATCCCGGCCGCTGAGATCATGGGTGGCCGGGACAAGCCCGGCCATGACGTCGAGATCTATGTTTGAGGCCGTGCTTCGGGGCGTCGGCCTAAGCCGACGGCGCCCACTGGAAGCGGACCAGGCTGGTCGGCCAGTCGGAGGCGCGCAGGGAACGGCGTGAGCGCAGCAGGCCCTCGGCCGACTGGTCGGCCACCGGAAGATCGGTATAGCCCAGCAGGAAGCGGCCCTTGGGCGAGCGGTCATAGGCGCGCTTCAGCATGGCCAGTTGCAGGGCCCAGGCCCCGCCGTCGGTATCGTTGGCCGCAGCGCCGTCGAGATAGTAATGGACGTCGCCGAACTCGACATTGTTCTGGATCGCCAGGATCCGGCCGCCGCCCTGGGCCACGGCGATCATCGCCTGGGCCGGACAGGAGACGATGCTCAGCACGTAGCCGGCCAGGATGCGCAGCGGATTGAACGGCAGGTCCTTGCGCCGGTACATGGCCTGGCGCATCGCCACGAGATCGCGGACCCGGCGCAGCGCCGGCAGTCCCTGGACCACGCTCACGGCAAGGTCGGGATGCAGTTTCTCGGCCTTCTTGGCGTTGCGGCGGATGTTCTCGCTGATGTCCTTGTAGAAGGCCTCCCAGGTCGGCCAGTTCGAGAAGTCGACGCCCTGGATCAGGATCTGGCGGGTGGCGATCAGGCTCGCGCCCGCGATGGCGGCGATATCGTCCTCGCGGCCCGGCTCCGGCGACCACTGCCAGCCGTATTCGAACACGCCGGGCCCGATCTGGGCCAGGGCGGCGGCCATGGCCTCGCGCCAGCGGCCGGCATGCTCGGGCAAGAGGTTCAGGCCGTCATAGAAGCTGTGGCTGGAGCCCTTGCTGATCAGGGTGAAGTGGCCGATCCGCTCGGCGCCGAGGCGCAGCTCGTAGACGTGGGGCGCGGCGCGGCCCAGGTGCTTGAGGCCCAATCGCTTGAGGTGGGGATGGGCGGAACGCATGGAAGCGCCGCAGCGGAGCGCATAGGCGTCCCACTGGGCGGGGTCCTCCCGGCCCACATCGACTCGCGTCACGGCGACCCTTAACGACGCCGGCGCAGCCACCGCTTCGAGCACTGCACTTAATCCCCGATCAACCTCGCCACCCCACTGACGCCGCAGTCGATGGC
>CAMFHW010000444.1 GCA_945952175.1 uncultured Phenylobacterium sp.
GGCGCGTTCGGCCGCATAGGCCGGCGTCGGCTGGCCCATCATCTCCGGCAGCGGCACCAGGCGGCGGCAGGTCGGACAGCCGCCCTGGAGGTCGAGCTCCGCCCCGCATTGCCGATGGAACATGCGCACGGCCAGGCCCTCGGCCGGGTCCTTGCACCAGGTCTCGCCGAAGGTCCGCAGGGCCATGATCACCGGGGCCAGGCCGAACCCCATCGGCGTCAGCAGGTATTCGTACCGCAGAGGCCGGCTGGAATAGGCGCGCTTGGCGACGATGCCGTCGGCCTCGAGCCGCCTGAGCCGTCCCGCCAGCAATTGGCCCGTGGCCCCGGTCTGGGCCTGCAGATCCTGGAACCGGTTCACGCCCAGCATCAGCTCGCGGACGATCACAACCGACCAGCGGTCGCCCACCACGCGGGTCGACCGCGCCACGGGGCACAGGGTGTCCTCGTCCTCGTCCGCCACGCGCCGCCTCCCTGGGAGTCGGCGCTCATATCTCTCGATATGATTTTCATAGTCAACGCAAATATGAAAATCATAGCAAGGGGCCGTCCCGCCCCCGATCCGGCCGGCCGCCCGCGAGGCTAGCGGGCGCCCGTGATCTCCTTGATCAAGCCCTGCACCGCGGACTTGGCGCCGGCGTTCCACATGCCGCGCAGGTGGATCAGGGTCTGCGCCGCCGCGCCTTCCAGCTTCCAGTCGCAGGCCTCAAACCGGCACGCCTCGAACCGCGGCGGCTCACCGCCGCCATAGACCAGGCGGCAGTCCCGGAACTCGCAGCCGCTGAACGTCTGGCCGTCCATCGCGACGGTCTCGTGATTGTAATGGATGTTGTCCGGCATGGGTCGGCTCAGGCTTTCGTGGGCGGCGTGCGAGCGAGATCGGCCTCATGGCCGGCGACCGGGTCCTCAGCACGCGGCGCAGCCTTGGCCGCCGCCTTCTGCGCGGCCTTGGCCGCCTTGGCGCGGTCGCGTTCGAGCCGCTCGAATTGATAGTTGGGCTTGCGGGCCATCGGGGGACTCCAGGTCGAGACTATTGACGGGCCTTGCGGGCGGCGTAGCGGGCGTCCCGCTTGGCCTGCGCCTCGGCCTTGGTCAGGGCTTTGCGTTCCTTGCGCTCGCCGCGCTTGGCCTCCAGCGCCGTCGCCGCCTGCGCGGCCTCCAGGATCTTGGCGTCCTCGACGGCCTGAAGCGCCGCGGCCTTCTTGGCCGACCGCGCCTCGGCGCGCTTCGCGCGGACCTCGACGAGTTCACGGGTCTTCAGGGCCGCCCGCGACAAGGCCATCGGGTCGGTGACCGTGGGGCGGGGCCGAAGCTTCGCCAGCAGGGCCTGCTTGGCCTCCGCGGCGCGCTTCAGCCGGTCGGAAAACCGGGCGCCGTCGATATCGTGGCTCATGGGTCGGGGGTCGCTTTCGTTGGGGGCTCGGGATCGGCCTTGAAGGCGGCGGCGCAGATCGACCCCAGGTGGGCCGTCAGCGACCTCTGGGCCAGCAGGGCGTCCACGGCGCGGCAGCCCTCCGCCTTCAGGCGCTGCTTGAGACTGGCGACGTCACGCGCCTCGCCGGCGCGGGCCAGTTGATAGGCGCGTTCGATCGTTTGCATGGCCGTAAGCTGTTCGATGGGGCGCCGGAACGGTCTGAGGTCCGCGCCTTTTGGGGGTGAAGGCCGGTCCTAGACCGCCTGGAGCTGGCCTGCCGACATCTTGCCGCTGCGCGCGTCGCGCTCGAGCTCGAAGGCGATCGACTGGCCCTCCTGGAGCGTGCCCAGGCCCGCGCGCTCCACCGCGGAGATGTGGACGAACACGTCCGCGCCGCCGCCCTCAGGCTGAATGAACCCGAAGCCCTTGGTAGGATTGAACCACTTTACGACGCCGACAGTCATGGATTTCGAGCTCTCGAAATGAGTTTCCGCCCGCCCCGAATGGCGCGCGACATCAAAATGTCGAAGAGGGTCTAGGCAGGCCCGAACTCGATCCGAAGAACAAGCGAGGAGAGCAACCGAGCCGAAAGCGATATTCGATTTCGATATATTCGCATGAATTGGACGCGGACGCGAGGCAGGATTCCCATTCGATGAGAGTCGGCCCTTCGAGCCGCATCCCCGGTGACGCCCGGGCGGCGCGCTGGCTATCGCTTCATCGGCCGACAGCGGACATGAGTTTGGGCGGCAAGGGGTGGTTTGCGGACACTCGCCTTTCCGCAGCAGGGCGGGCGCCCTTGGCAGAGCGCGCGCACGCACTGTGACGAGCAGATGCGATGACGCTGGCAGGGGCGCTCGACCAGTTTTCTTATGCGCCTGTGCGAGTCCGTGGTTCTCTGTCGCTCGATATTGGGGAGCTGGCATGGCCACAACGAAGACGCGCGCCGGCAGCTGGGCCGCAAGCCTACTGTTCGCCAGCGCGTTGCTCACCTCTGCTCTCATCTGGTGGCAGTTCGCCGTTCCGATTTTTGATGGCGCCCACCTGCCCAGTCACAGGGGCCATCTGGCGACGATCATCGGCCACGCGATCGGTGGCACCTTCATGATCTGGGCTGGCGCCGGAGCTTTGTTCATCGGGTGGACCGGACGGCTGCGTCGGTTCCACAAGACCTTCGGCTACGCCTATCTGGGCGGCGGCGCGCTGGGCGCCACGATCGCGCTGTGGCTCTCCACCCATCTGACCCACCCGCCGTTGAGCGTGGGCGTTGCGACCGGAACGCTGGCGGCCTTCTGGTTAGTCTTCGCGGGCATGGCGTTGCGCGCCGCGCTGAACCGCCGGTTCGAAAGCCATCGCGAGTGGGTGATCCGCAGCTATGTCCTGACCTGGACCTTTGTCGGCTGCCGCATTGCTCAGGAGTTTCACTTGTTCGACGCCTTGAAGGAGGAGGGGGTAACAGCGGGCATATGGCTCAATTGGGTGGCGCCGATCCTGATCTGCGAGGTCGCGCTGCAGTGGGCGCGCGGCGGGGGCGGTGTAGGGCGCAAGGCGACGACGGTTTCTCGAGAGCCGAACGCCTGAAGGTCGCCAATGGGGTCGATAGCGATCGTTAGCGCTGAAGCGGATGGCAGACCTTGCCTTCCCGCCTCCACAGCGGGCTCCGGGAACCTCCAAGATGGGCGTCGCGGCGGCGTCAGATGCGCCCGGCGACGACGGCGATCAGCGACGCTGCGGGCACGAGGATCGCCTGAGCCACAAGGGTGCCGGCGACCCTGGCCCCGGCCAGCCAGATCACGGCCCGCCGGAAGGTCGCCTCGCTCGTTCGCCCCTCGACCACGTCGTCGGTCATGATCGACAGGTGAGGGTCGATGAAGACGAACAGCAGGATCGTCGCCAGGCCGTTCACCACCGACGAGAGGGTGCTAGCGGTGACGCGATAGGCCGGGTTCAGCGCGCCGGCATAGAGACTGGCGAAGACAGCCACGGTGACAAGCGCCTGGGCGGCGATGTTGAGGCCGATCACCGATACCGAAATCTCCGGTTTGCTCTTCAACTGGTTGAAGTGATCCCGAGAGGGGACGGTCGCCGCGTCGCGGATGTACGACAGTCCGCCCTTCGCGAAGCCGTGCAACAACAGCTTGGGGATGGATCGGTGGGCCTGGAAGTGGAGCACGGCTCGGCTGAAGATCCGTTGGAAGGTTGGGACCAGCATCGCGCCGACGACCGTCGCCAACGTCGCCGAGGCCAGCAGCCATCGGAAGTCAGCCAGCAGATGAGCGACCGCGCCGTCGTGCAGGCTGAGCTCGATGCGCTTCGCCAGGAACGGCCCCTGGAAGGAGTTCGACGTCCGCGAGACCAGGACCAGGATGTTGAAGATCGCGAATGACACCGCGATCCGGCGCGTTCTCACCCCGGCGATTCTGACTGCGTAGGCCAGGGTTCCAATCAGTTGAATGACGAAGGTGAGGCCGCAAAGCGCCGCCAACTGCCAGTCCATCCTCAGCCTCCAGTCTCGACGAAGGCTAGCAC
>CAMFHW010000445.1 GCA_945952175.1 uncultured Phenylobacterium sp.
GAAGGGGCTGGACTTCGTTAACGGCGATAATGTTATGCTGCGTCGCACAACAGATGGGCGCACGCGATGCTCTACACGCTCTATGAGGCCGGCTACTACGCCTCGACGCCGCTCCGGCTCGCGGCGCGGGCCACGCGCGATTTCTGGAGCTCGCCGCTCAATCCCGCCAAGGACAGCGAGGTCGGGCGCAGGCTGTTCGCCGGCGCGGACCTGTTCGCGAACCTGACGCGGCGCTACGGCAAGCCCGCCTGGCACATCGACAAGGTGGAGATCGACGGCCACGACGTGCGCGTGCGGCCGACCGAGGTCTGGCGCAGCCCGTGGGTGAAGCTGACCCATTTCGCCCGCGACATGGCCGACATGCGCCGGGCCGGGCGTCGCGAGCTGGAGCCCGCGGTGCTGATCGTGGCGCCACTGTCGGGCCACTACGCCACACTGCTGCGCGGCACGGTCGAGGCCTTCCTGCAGGACCACGAGGTGTTCATCACCGAGTGGCAGAACGCGCGCAACGTGCCGGTGCTCGAGGGCCGGTTCGACTTCCACGACTATATCGACCACGTGCGCGAGATGCTGCGCCTGCTGGGCCCGCGCCCGCACGTGGTGGCCGTCTGCCAGCCGGGCCCGCCGGTGCTGGCCGCCGCGGCCCTGATGGCCGAGGACGACGAGGAGTGCCGGCCGGGCACCATGACCTTCATGGGCTCGCCGATCGACGCGCGCCTGTCGCCGACCGTGACCAACAAGCTGGCGGAGGAGAAGCCCTTCGCCTGGTTCAAGTCGAACATGATCGACACGGTGCCGGCGCCCTATCCGGGCATGGGGCGCAGGGTCTATCCTGGTTTCGTCCAGCTCTATTCGTTCATGTCGATGAACATCGAGCGGCACCAGGAAGCGCACCTGAAGTACCTGCACGATCTGATGGACGGCGACGGCGACAGCGCCGAGAAGCACCTGGAGTTCTACGACGAGTACCTGTCGGTCCTGGACCTGACGGAGGAGTTCTATCTCCAGACCATCGACTACGTGTTCCAGCAGTACCTGCTGCCGAAGGGCGAGCTGACCCACCGCGGGCGGCCCGTGCAGCCGGCCCTGATCAAGGATATCGGCCTGCTGACGGTCGAGGGCGAGAACGACGACATCTCGGGCATCGGCCAGACCCAGGCGGCGCACACGCTGTGCGCCGGCCTGCCCGACCACTACAAGGAAGACTACGTCCAGCCGCATGTCGGCCACTACGGCGTCTTCAACGGCCGCCGCTTCCGCGAGGAGATCTATCCGCGGGTGCGCGCCTTCATCCGCGACTTCGAGGTCGGGTTCGAAAAGACGCGCAAAGCAGCCTAGATAGGGGCGCATGTCCCTGTTCGGCTCCGCCTTCGCCGACGGTGATCGGCTGGAGGTCGCCGGCGCCGTCGTTCGCCTGAAAGTCCACGCCCGCGCGCGCCGGGTCTCGCTGCGGCTGGACCGCGCCAAGCGCGAGGTGGTGGCGACCGCGCCTTCCAAGCGCCGGCTGGCCGAGGCCGCCGCTTTCGCCCGCGACCGCTCCGACTGGATCGCCGCGCGCCTGGCCGAGCTGCCGGCGGCGGTGAGCATCGCACCGGGCCAGACCATCGAGCTGTTCGGCGAACCTGTCCGGCTGGAGGCCGCGACCCATCCGGCCCGCTACATTCCGGCGACCGAGGCGGGGCCGGCGCGGATCGCCGTGCGGGGCGAGGGCCAGACCTACGCCAATGCGGTGATCCGCACGATCAAGCGCGAGGCGCTGCGGGTGCTGACCGAGCGCACCGCGTTCCACTGCGACCGGCTGGGCGTGAAGCTGCCGGCCATCGCGCTGGCCGACGCCAAGGGGCGCTGGGGGTCCTGCCGGCCGGCCCTGCCCGGCAAGCCGGCGGCGATCCGCTACAGCTGGCGCCTGGCGCTCGCGCCGTTCGAGGTGGCCGACTATGTGGCCGCCCACGAATGCGCCCACCTGCTGGAGCTGAACCATGGGCCGCGGTTCTGGGCGCACGTGAAGTCGCTGGTCGGCGACCATCGCGGCCACCGCGCCTGGCTGCGGGCCGAGGGCTCCCGGCTGCACGCGTTCGGGGGGTAATTCCCCTAAGTGTCATCCCGGAAAGCCCGCAGGGCTTGTCCGGGACCCATACGCGCGGGGTTTTCAGGAGGGATCGGTGCTTATGGGTCCCGGTCTTCCGCTGGCGCGGAAACCGGGATGACACTCATAGATGGTTGCACCGCCTAGTAAGGCACCTCGTCGCCGCGCGGGTGTTCGATCTGCGGCGGTGGGGCGCCGACGCCTTCGGGGTCGGGATTGAGGATATCGCCGATGGCGTCGGGCTGGGTTCCGTCGGAGGGCGGGGGCTCGACCGTGCCGCCGGGGATCGCCTGGACGTTGAGGCGGGGCAGGGCCGCGCCCATGAAGTCGTGCCAGACGCCGGCGGGCGCGCCGCCGCCGGCCACCTTCTTCATCGGGGTGTTGTCGTCGCGGCCGAGCCAGACGGCGGCGACGAAGCCGCCCGTGTAGCCGACGAACCAGGCGTCCCGGTAGTCGCTGGTGGTGCCCGTCTTGCCGGCGATGTCGTAGGACCCGATGCGGGCCCGCGTGCCGGTGCCCGAGATCACCACCTGGCGCATCATCTGGTTCATGTACTGCAGGGCCGGCGAGCCGATGACGGCGGGCCGCTCGGCCTTCTCGACCGAGTGGTCATAGAGCACTTTGCCCGAGGCGGTGCGGATGCGCTCGATGCCGTAGGCGCGGGTCTGGAAGCCCCCGTTGGAGAAGGCGGAATAGGCCTGGGCCATGTCGAGCGGCGAGACCTCCACCGCGCCCAGCGCCATGGAGGGGTCGAGCTGTATGCGGCTGGTGATGCCGAGCCGCTTGGCGGTGGCGGCGACATGGGCGGTGCCGACCTCGTTGGCGAGGCGCGCGGCGACGGTGTTGATCGACTGGGCGAGCGCCGTCTGCAGCGTCATCGGGCCCAGATATTTGCCGGTGTAGTTCTTGGGCTGCCAATTGCCGATGGTGATCGGCTCGTCGACCACCGGCGTCGCCGGCGTGCGGCCCTGCTCCATGGCGGTCAGGTAGACGAAAGGCTTGAAGGCGGAGCCGGCCTGGCGCTGGGCCATGGTGGCGCGGTCGAACTGGCTGTCGGCGTAGCGGACGCCGCCGACATAGGCGCGGATGCGGCCCTCGCCGTCCATGGCGACCAGCGCGCCCTGCTGGACGCCCTGGCCCTTGGCCGCGGCGACGCCGCGCGCGAGCGCGCTCTCGGCGGCGGCCTGGATCGGCAGGTCGAGCGTGGTCTCGACCACCAGGTCCTCGGTGGGCTCCCCGACCAGGGTGCGCACCTTGTCGTCGATCCAGTCGGTGAAATACTGCGCCCGCTGGCTGGCCAGGGTGGCGCTGACCTTGACCGGGGTGCGGATCGCCTGGTCACGCTGTTCCGGCGTGATGGCGTGGATGCGCACCATCTCGTTCAGCACCACGGTGGCGCGGGCGGCGGCGCGCTCGGGCGAGGCGACCGGATTGTAGCGCGACGGCCCCTTCATCATCCCGGCCAAAAGGGCGGCCTCGCCGACGGTGAGCTGGCTGGCGGACTTGTTGAAATAGCGCTGGCTGGCGGCCTCGATGCCGTAGGCGCCGGCCCCGAAGTTCACCCGGTTCATATAGAGGGCCAGGATCTCCTTCTTGGAATACTTGGCCTCCAGCCAGACGGCGAGGATCAGCTCCTGGGCCTTGCGGCGATAGTTCTGGTTGGGCGTCAGGAAGAGGTTGCGGGCCAGCTGCTGGGTGATCGTCGAGCCGCCCCGCAGCGGGCCGCCGTGGTGGGTGGAGTTGTAGATCTGGCTGCGGACGATGCCCCAGGGATTGAAGCCGAAGTGCCAGTAGTACCAGCGGCTGTCTCTTATACACATCTCCGAGCCCACGAGACAAGAGGCAATCACGTAT
>CAMFHW010000446.1 GCA_945952175.1 uncultured Phenylobacterium sp.
CAGCGGGGTCGCCTACAGCCGCGACGGGGCGAAGATCAGCCTGTTCGGCCTGCCCGACCATCCGGGCGTGTCGTCGGAGATCTTCGGCGCGCTGGCCGACGCCAACGTCAATGTCGACATGATCGTGCAGAGCCATGCCCGCACCCAGGACACGGCGAACATGGAGTTCACGGTCGGCAAGCGCGACGCGCAGCGGGCCGTGGAGATCGTCCGCTCGGCCCAGCCGAAGATCGGCTTCGACGACGTGAAGGTCGACGAGGAGGTGGCCAAGGTCTCGGTGATCGGGGTCGGCATGCGCAGCCACACCGGCGTCGCCAAGACCATGTTCCAGGCGCTGGCCGAGAAGGGCGTGAACATCCAGGTGATCTCGACCTCCGAGATCAAGATCAGCGTGCTGATCGAGGCGGCCTATACCGAACTGGCCGTTCGCGCCCTGCACGCCGCCTACGGGCTGGACCAGCTCTAGGCCCGCGACCTTCCCAGCCGCCAGGCGGCCAGGGCGCCGAGGGCGCAGACCGGCAGGACGGCGGCGAACACCCAGAGCCCCGCCTCGCGGGCGCTGGCCGCGTCGAGGCCTTGCGAGATGCCGACCAGGTTGGCGACGGCGGCGGCGACCGCCGCGCCGGCGGCCGAGCCGGTCAGCCGCACCGTGGTGATGCCGGCCGCGCCGATGGCGCGCTCGGCCTCGCCGAGGCTGGCCAGCAGGCGCTGGCTCATGAAGGCCCAGGAGAGGCCGAAACCGCCGCCCAGGATCACCCCGGCCAGGCCCGCCCCGACCACCGAGCCCCTCGGGAAGGCGAGCACGCTCACCGCGATCCCGATGGTGGCGCAGATCGCGCCCAGGCGGATCATGCGGCCGGGCCAGGGACCGGTCAGGTTGGTGACGATCAAGCCGCAGACCGTCCAGGAGACCGCCTCCAGCGCCACCACATAGCCTGCGGTCAGCGCCTTCAGGCCCGCCAGGGTCTGCAGGATCGCCGGGCCGTAGACCGAATAGCCCATGGAGGCGGCGGTCAGCAGGAACATGGCGGCGTAGGCCTGGCCCGGAATGGCCGAGAGGCTGGAGGAGCCGGCGGGCAGCAGGCGGACCGCGGCGCGCTCGTCATAGAGGACCATGCCGATCAGCAGGGCGACGCCGAGGAGGGTGAGCGCGGTCGAGGGGCCGAAGCCGCCGGCCAGGTCGGCGAGGCCGATCGCCGCGACGCCGAGCGCGATCAGGCCGAGCTGGGACCAGGCGATCTTCGCGCCCGCGTCGCCGTCCTCGCCCTTGGGCAGCATGGCGTAGGCGGCCGCCGCGACGGCGACGCCCTGGATCGCGAAGGACCAGAACACCCAGCGCCAGTCACCGGCGTCGGCGAACAGGCCACCGATGAGCGGGCCCAGGAGGCTCGCCACGCCCCAGACCGAGGTGATCGAGGCATAGACCTTGGGCAGGGTGCGGTCGGGGAACATCAGGCCGATGGCGACCGAGCAGAAGCCGACCACCCAGCCGCCGCCGATCCCCTGCAGCACCCGGCCGCCCAAGAACCACCAGATGTCCGGGCCTGCCGCGCTCATCACGCAGCCGGCGGCGTAGAGCACGGCGGCGGCGGCCGTGGCGCGGCGCAGGCCGAAACGCTGGGCGAGCAGGCCGGAGCTCGCCCCCGCCAGCACCGAGCCCAGCAGGAAGCCCGCGGTCGCCCAGCCGAAATAGGCGTAGCCGCCGAGCGCCCTGCCGACGCTGGGCATGATGGTGGCGGTGACCAGGCTATCGGCGGCGTTCAGCCAGACGCCCAGGCAGATCAGGACGAAACGGGCCGCGCGGCCCTCGGCCAGGACGTCGGCCCAGCTTCCGGGCTTGGGGGCGCTCATGAACTTTAGCCGCTTGTTGAAGTGGTTCCCGGGTAGACGGCCGCGGCTAATTTTGCAATGATTAAGTTGTCAAATGAAGACGCCCGCCGACGACCTCCTGCTGCTGATCAAGACCCGTGGCCCGCAGACGGCCCAGGCGGCGGCGGAGCGTCTCGGGGTGTCGCGCCAGGCGGCGCGGGTGCAACTGGAGAAGCTGGCCGAGCAGGGCCTGGTCGCCCATGACGCCGAACGCCAGGGTGTGGGCCGGCCCAAGCAGGTCTGGTCGCTGACCCCCGCCGGCCACGGCCGCTTTCCCGACACCCACGCCCAGATGACCGTCGAGCTGATCGAGGCGGTGCGCGAGGAGTTCGGCGAGGCGGGGCTGGACCGGCTGGTCGCGCGCCGCGAGCGGGCGACCGAGGCCGGCTACCGGGCCAGCGTCCCCACGGACGCCGGGCTCGAGGCGCGGCTGGACAGGCTCGCCGCCCTGCGCCGTGCGGAGGGCTACATGGCCGACTGGCGCGCCGAGCCGGACGGCAGCTTCCTGCTGGTCGAGAACCACTGCCCGATCTGCGCCGCCGCCCAGGCCTGCCAGGGCTTCTGCCGCTCGGAACTGGCCCTGTTCGAGATGCTTCTGGCCCCGGCCAAGGTGGAGCGCATCGAGCACATCCTGGCCGGAGCCCGCCGCTGCGCCTACCGGGTGTCGGTGACCTAGAACCCCGCCGTGTTGGTCGGCAGGCCGAGATAGAGGCGGCCGGCGGTTTCCAGGATGTTGGGGGAGACCATGAAGTGCTGGGTGGCGACGTGGATGTCGCGGAACTGCCGCTGCAACGGCGAGGCGGCGTAGACCGAGGTCCCGCCGACCAGGGTGTACATGGCGTCGACCACGGCGACCGACTCGGAGACGGCGTGGTTCACGGCCAGGCGCATGTCGCGGCTGAGCGGCAGGGGTACGGGCTCGGAGCGCCGGGCGGCCTCCCAGGCGGCGTCGATGGTCCCGTAGAAGAAGGCGCGGGCGGCGCGCAGGCGAGCCTCGGCGCGGGCGACCTCGAGCTGGACGTGCGGGCGCTCTGCCAGCGGCGCCTGGGAGCCGCCGCGGCGCTTCTCGCCGGCGACGCGAAGGGCCTCGTCCAGGGCCGCGCGGGCGACGCCGAGGGCGACGGCGCCGATGCCCTGGGCGAGCGGTGAAAAGGCCGGGAAGCGATAGAGCTGCCGGTCGGGCAGGTCTTTGACCAGAACCCCGGCGGCGTGGCGCTCGGGCACGAAGACGTCCTTGACCTCGAAGGCGGTGCTGCCGGTGCCGCGCAGGCCGGAGACCTGCCAGGTGTCGAGCGAGACGACCTGGTCGCGCGGGAAGAACAGCATGTGGTTGCGCGGGAAGCCGGCCGAATTCTTCAGCGGCTCGCCGTTCTCGACCAGGATGCAGCCGCCGCCGATCCAGTCGGCGTTGGGCGAGCCGGAGCCCCAGTCCCAGCGGCCGGTGACGCGGAAGCCGCCCTCGACGCGGGTGGCGACGCCGTTGGCGGCGAAGACCCCGGTGGCCAGGCTGTCGGGCCGGTCCATCATCTCGCGCACGACGTCCGGGAGCAGACGACCGAAGGCCAGCGTGGTCGTACAGGCGATGAACACCACCCAGCCGCTGGCGGCGTCGCCCTGGGCCAGGGCCTCGTAGACCTCGGCGGCGGTGCGCGGCGAGACCTCGAGCCCCCCACAGTCGGTGGTGACGAACAGGCGGTAGAAGCCGGCCTCGCCGAGCGTGCGGGAAAGGTCGGGCGGGATGCGGCCGGCCGCCTCGATCTCCAGCCCCCGCGGGGCGATCTCTACGGCAAGGCGGCGGGCGGCCTCGACCAGGTCCTGTTCCGCAACCATCATTTCGTCCTCGGCGCGCCGGGCAGGTTCATCGGGAAGTCGGGCGACCAGTGGGTGGCGGTGCCGCCGGCGACATACCAGGCGACAAGGAGGGCGCAGATCACGGCGCCGGGGGTCGCGCTGTTGGTGCGCCGATAGGTGAAGGCGGCGATGACCCCCAGAACCATCAGCAGCGGTACGAACTGGATGGCGATGATGACGCTGAGCGGTTCGGTCGGGGTGAGCAGGGAGC
>CAMFHW010000447.1 GCA_945952175.1 uncultured Phenylobacterium sp.
CTTCTCCACCATCTCGAACGAGCAGCGGCTGGTGACCACCACGAAGCCTTCGGCGGCGGAGCGATCCGCCCGCGCCAGGGCGCCGGCCAGCTTGTCCAGCGCGTTGTGCCGCCCGACATCCTCGCGGACCATCAGCAGCCCACCTTCCGCGTCGGCGAGGGCCGCGGCATGGGTCGCGCGCGTGGCGCGACCCAGGGGTTGACGGTCTTCCAGCGCGGCCACGGCCCGCTGGATCGCCTCGTGCCCGAACACCGCGCCCTCCGGAACGGACGGCAGGGGCCGCACGGCGTCGGCCAGGCGTTGGACTCCGCAGAGTCCGCAGCTCGAGCGCCCCTCCAGGGTCCGCGGCCGCGCCTTGCGGTCGAGGCCGCGCAGCCTCAGGTCCGCCATCAGACCCCGGGGTTCGGCCTTGATCTCCAGGCCCAGGATGTCGCCGAAGGCCGCCACCCCCTCGGTGATGGTGAAGCCGAGCGCCAGGTCCCCGACATCGGCCGGGGTGGCCATCACCACCGTGTGCGGCCGGCCGTTGAACGAGATCGCCACCGGCGTCTCGGCGGGGGTTTCGCGGGCGATCGCCTCGCGTCCGGAGGCGCGCCATTGGATCGCGCCATGACGACGTGCGGGGGACTGATCCATGCCCGGAGTCTAGGCCTCCGCCCGGGCCGCGCCAAGGCCGGCCGGCGACAGGGACAATCTTGGGAGGAGGCGCCGCCGGCTTGCTTCCCAGGGTCGGCGGCGAACGGCATGCTGTCGCTCATGACTCGCCCGTCTTCGCGATCCCTGCGTCGCTATCTCGTCACCGTGGCGGTCGTGCTGGCGTTCCTCGTCGCCACCGCCTCGGGGGCGTTCATCTGGCGGCTCAAGGTCTCGGAGCGCCGCCAGACCGAGGCGCAACTCCTGGACACCACGCGCGCCATGTCGCTGGCCATGGACGGCGAACTCAAGACCTACGAGGCGCTGCTCCTGGCCTTGCGGGCTTCGCCCGCCGTGCAGGCGGCGGACTGGCCGGCCGTCGACGCCCAGGCGCGCCAGGTGCTGTCGGGTCCGTCAGCCTGGATCGTCGTCGGCGACCGCGACGGCCGCCAGCTGGTCAACACCCGCCTGCCGCGGGGCAGCCCCCTGCCGTCGGGCACGGCGTTCCCCGATATCTGGCCCGACCTGGACCGGGGGCGGAGCCGAGTGTGCAATCTCGCCCAGGGCTATCTGGACCGCCAGATCGTCTGCGTCGACATCCCCATCATGCGGGAGGGCCGCGCGGCCTATCACCTCTCGGTCGTCTTCAAGCCTGGCAGCCTGGCCTCGGTGATGACGCCGCGGCAGCTCGGGCCCGGACGGATCGCGACGGTCTTCGACCGCACCGGCCGGGTGATCTGGCGCAACGCCGAGGCCGCGCGCTTCGCCGGCCAGCCCGCGACCGCCGAGGTCCGGCGCGCGATCGCCGCGCGGCCGGAGGCGGTGCGCGAGACCAGGACCATGGACGGTCGCGCGGCGCTCATCGCCTTCCACCGCTCGCCCTATTCGGGGTGGACGTTCAGCGTCGCGGTTCCGCACCACGGCCTGGCGGCCGTCGACGACCAGGGCCTGGTGCGGGGCGGCCTCGCCTTCGGCGGCATCCTGCTGGCGGGCCTGTCGGCCGGCCTGATCGGTGGCCGCCGCATCTCACGCGCCGTCGAACGGCTGAGCGTGGAGGCGGACCGGCTCGGAACGGGCGCCTCGACGCGGTTCGAACCCACCGGCCTCAGCGAGATCGACGAGGTCGGCGACGCCCTGGCCGCGGCGGCCGAGCATCGCCGGGCCAGCCAGGAGCGGTTCGACCTGGCCCAGGAGGTGGGCGGCATCGGCGCCTGGGACTGGGACGCCACCGCCGATCAGGGGCACGTCTCCGACAGCTACAAGCGCATGCACGGCCTGGCCGATCGGACCGGCCCCCTGCGCCTGCGCGACGTGGTCTCCCGCGTCCACCCTGAAGACCTGCCCGCCTATCTTGAACGCCTGCGCGCGGCGACCGGGAACGCCACCTCCTCGGTCAACGAGTATCGCGTCGTGCACCCCGGCGGCGAGGTCCGCTGGATCTCGGCCAAGGGGCGGCCGATCTTCGACGAGGCCGGCGCCATCACCCGCGCCGTGGGCATCGTCCGCGACATCACCGCCGAGCGCGAGGCGGAGGCGCGGCTGCATTTGTTGATGCGCGAGGTCGACCACCGGGCCAACAACCTGATGACCATCGTCCAGGGCGCGGTGCGGCTGACGCGCCATCCCGACGCGGACATCCAGCGCGAGATCATCCTTGGCCGGCTGCATGCGCTGGCCCGCGCGCATCAGCTCCTGTCGGAGTCGCGATGGGCCGGGGCGGACCTGCGCAAGCTGGCCCGCGAGGAGCTGACCCCCTTCGCCCTGGGCGAGCCCGACCGGGTGCGGCTGAAGGGCGAGCCGACCCAATTGCCGCCCGCCCACGCCCAGGCGCTCGCCATGGCGCTGCACGAACTGGCCACCAACGCGGCCAAGCACGGCGCGCTGAGCGTCGCCGGCGGCGCGGTCAGCCTGGATTGGAGCTCGGCGGGCGGCGTCCTCACGCTCGACTGGCGCGAGACCGGCGGACCGCCCGTGAGCTCGCCCAAGCGCCGCGGCTTCGGCACGACCGTGCTCCAGCGCGCGCTCGGCGGGGCGCTGGGCGGCTCGGCGGAGCTCGACTGGCGCCCCGAAGGCCTGGTCTGCCGGCTCACGCTTCCGCTCGCCCCGACGGCCGACGCCTGACCTAGCGCGTGCGGGTGATCACCCAGCCGCCGTCCATCGACCGCGACAGCCACTGCCGATCCGGCGCGTACTTGCGGGCGCTGCGGATATAGGCGTCGGCGCGGCGCACATTGGCGACGCAGGACTTGCCCACGGCGAGCTTGAGCAGCCGTTCGGTGAGGTCGCTGAGCGCGGTCGGCATGGCCGCCTACTTCATGGTCGGGATGACGAAGGCGCTGTCGCCCACCTCGCCTTCCGGCCAGCGGGCCGTCACCGTCTTGACCTTGGTGTAGAACTTCACGCCTTCCATGCCGTGCTGGTTCACGTCGCCGAAGGCCGAGCGCTTCCAGCCGCCGAAGGTGTGATAGGCGACCGGCACCGGGATCGGCACGTTGATGCCGACCATGCCGACATTGACCCGGGCGGCGAATTCGCGCGCCGCGCGGCCATTGCGCGTGAAGATGGCGACACCGTTGCCGTACTGGTGGCTGCTGGGCAGGGCCAGCGCGTCCTCGAAGCTCTCGGCGCGCACGATCTGCAGGACCGGCCCGAAGATCTCCTCCTGATAGGTCTTCATGTCCGGCTTCACCTGGTCGAACAGGGTCGGGCCGATGAAGAAGCCTTTCTCGTAGCCCTGCAGAGCGAAGCCACGGCCGTCGACCACCAGCTCGGCGCCCTCGTCGACGCCCATCTGGATGTAGTCGCTGACCCGCTGGCGGTGGGCGGCGGTGACCACCGGGCCGTACTGGGCCGCGGCGTCCGTCGAGACGCCGACCTTCAGGGTCTCGATCTCCGAGAGCACCCGTTCGCGCAGCGCGTCCGCGGTCTTGGCGCCTACCGGAACCACCACCGGCAGGGCCATGCAGCGCTCGCCCGCCGAGCCGTAGGCCGCGCCGATGATGTCCTTGGTCGCCTGCTCCAGGTCGGCGTCGGGCAGGATGACGCCGTGGTTCTTGGCGCCGCCCATGGCCTGGACGCGCTTCCCGTTCGCCGTGCCGCGCGAATAGACATAGTGGGCGATGTCGGACGAGCCCACGAAGCTCACCGCCGAGATGGCCGGGTGCGCCAGGATGGCGTCCACTGCGGCCTTGTCGCCATGCACCACGTTCAGAACGCCCTTCAGGTCCATGCCGAGCTCGGCGCCCGCCTGCATGAACAGCTCGCCGAGGCGCACCGGGACGGACGGGTCCTT
>CAMFHW010000448.1 GCA_945952175.1 uncultured Phenylobacterium sp.
CCTCCAGACCGCCCTCGGCCACCACCACGCGGCGTTCGCGATCGATGGCGAGGACCGCGCGGCCGGCGTGGAGGGTGATGCCGGCGTCGCGGTACCAGGCCTCGTCATTGATGACGATGTCCTCGAAGGCCTTCTCCCCGGCCAGGACCGGCGAGAGCATGATGCGGTTGTAGTTCACCCGCGGCTCGGCGCCGAAGATGGTGATGTCGTAGCGGTCGGCGTCGCGCTTGAGGATGTCCTCGACGGCGCGGCAGCCGGCCATGCCGTTGCCGATCACCACCAGGCGGGGCTTGGAGGCTTGCATTCAGGGAACTCCGTTCAGACGCGGACAGGGGCGGCGTCGGACGCCGACAGGGTGGGCCACACGGCGCGCCATTGGTTGCGCAGGGCGAGCAGGGCCAGGAGGGCGAAGACGGCCAGGGCGGCGAAGCCGAGGAAGCCGAGCTGGTAGGAGCCGGTCACCTTCTTGGCGAGGCCGAGCGACGAGGCGAGATAGAAGCCGCCGATGCCCCCGGTCATGCCGATCAGGCCGGTCATGACGCCGATCTCCTTGCGGAACCGCTGGGGGGCGAGCTGGAAGACCGCGCCGTTTCCGGCGCCGAGCGCCATCATCGAGAACAGCAGGACGCCGAGGGCGACCCAGGCGGTGGGCATCTGGAAGCTGGCGGTGGCCAGGCCGAGCGCCGCCAGGGCGTAGACCACGATCAGGGTGCGCACCCCGCCGAAGCGATCGGCAAGCGCGCCGCCAACCGGCCGGATGAAGGAGCCGGCGAAGACGCAGCCCGAGGTGAAGAAGCCGGCGACGACCGGGTCGAGCTTGTATTCGGAGTTGAAGTAGATGGTCAGGGACGACGACAGGCCGACGAAGCCGCCGAAGGTGACGCCGTAGAGCAGCATCAGCCACCAGGCGTCCGGGACCTTGAGGACGTCGAGATATTCGGCGAGGCGTTTGGGAGCGGGACGCTCCGGCGCGTCCTTGGCGAACAGCACATAGACGATGAAGGCGACGGCGAGCGGCAGGATCGCCAAGCCGACCACATTGGTCCAGCCGAAGCTCCTGGCCAGCAGGGGCGCAAACAGGGCGGCGAGCGCCGTGCCCGAATTGCCGGCCCCGGCGATGCCGAGCGCCAGGCCTTGATATTCCGGCGGATACCAGCGCGAGGCCAGAGGCAGGGCGACCGCGAAGGAGGCGCCGGCCACGCCCAGGAGCACGCCAAGGGCCAGGACCTGATTGTAGTTGTGGACGCCCAGCATCCAGGCCGCCGCCAAGCCGCCCATGACGATGAGTTGGCCGATGACGCCGGTGCGCTTGGGCCCGATCCGGTCGACCAGGACGCCGGCGACCAGCCGCAGCAGGGCGCCGGAGAGCACGGGGATGGCGACCATCAGGCCCTTCTGGGCCGGGTCGAGATGGAACTGCTTGGCGATCGCCACGCCCAGCGGGCCCAGCAGGACCCAGACCATGAAGCTGAAGTCGAAATAGAGGAAGGCGGCGAAGAGGGTGGGCGTGTGCCCGGACTTGAGGAACGAACGGTCCAGCATGGGAGCCTCGGTTGAGCGAGAGCGCGACGTCGTCGCCGCGGGGGTGTGACCGCATCCGAGCGGTCGTCTCGATCAGCCGCGAACCTCGTTGTCCGTGAGCCGAGGACCAGAAGGCCTGGCGTCGGGGCGCCTGTCAGCAAGGGAGGCGCGTGCAGGTGCGAGAAAGAATGCGGCGCCGCACAATTGGGCAGGCTTGGCGGGGGCCGGCGCCCAAGGCGTGGGCGCCTGGGCCTGCCCTCGCCGCTTTCACTCCGTCATCCTGGGCCTCGTGCCCAGGACCCCTGTCGACGCCGACTCTGCGCGATCGAAGGGAGCGTCAAGGGCGACGCTTGGCCTTGTGACTCAAGGACAGCTGAGCGAGGGGTCCTAGGCACAAGGCCTAGGATGACGGTGTTGGGGTCGCAGCCTCTACGCTTCAAATCCCTGCCCATCGAAGAGCAGATTGGGCGGCGTCAGCATGGCCGGCGCGAGGTCCAGCGCCCGCAGGGCCTCCAGGGCGAGGTCGGGGCGGTAGACCTGGTCGGCGACGAGGCCGGGATCGACGCGATGGTCGACCTGGCCCCAGCGGCGCATCTGGGCCAGCAGCCAGCGGGCGTGCTCCAGCCGCGGGACGGCGACCTCGCCGCGCAGGAAGACCAGCTCGTCGTCGAGGGCCGCGGCGATGGCCGACGGCGCGGCGCCGACATGCCGCGGCTCGGCCAGGAGGGCGATCAGCTCCGCGCGGTTGGCCGGGGCGTCGGCCCAGGCCTGGGCGCGCACCAGGGCGCGCAGCAGCGCGGCGAGCCGGGCGGGATCGGCCTCGGCCGCCGCACCCGTGAGGCCCAGCACCTTGTCGGGACCGCCGCGCCAGAAGTTTGAGGTGCGCAGCGCGATGCGGCCGAGCCCCTCGTTCACCGCCACGGTGTTCCAGGGGGCGCCCACCGAAATGCCGTCGACCTCGCCGGTGCGGAGCTGGTCGACCATGCGCGGCGGCGGCGTGACGACGATGCGCACGTCGCGGTCGGGATCGAGCCCCGCCTCGGCCAGCCAGTAGCGCAGCGCGTAGTTGTGGATCGAGAACGGGAAGACCACGGCGAAGGTGAGCGCAGGCTTGCCCTGCCCCGCCCGCTCGCGGACGTGGCGGGCGAGCGCACGGCCGATGGCCTGGGGCGTCGGCTCGGCGAAGGAGAGCGCCGAGGCCACCGGCTGGGACAGGGTGACCGCGGCGCCGTTGGCGGCCAGCGCCAGGGGCGCGATCATCGGCGTCGGCTCGCAGCGCGCGCCGATCGTCGTGGCCAGGGCCATGGGAGCGAGCATGTGGGCCGCATCGAGCGCGCCGACCGCCACCTTGTCACGGATGGTGGCCCAGGAGGCTTCGCGGCTGAGGGTGACGGACAGCCCCTCCTCCGCGAACAGTCCACGCGCCTGGGCGACCACCAGGGGCGCGCAGTCGGTGAGCGGGATGAACCCCAGGGCGAGCTTGCTCATGCCCCGTCTCCCTTGAGCAGGCCGGCGAACGACAACAGGTCGGCGGCCACGGCGCCGATCGGGCGGCCCTTGTCCATGGCGAGCTTGCGCAGCAGGCGGTAGGCGGCCTCCTCGTCGAGGCCGCGCTCCTTCATCAGCAGGCCCTTGGCGCGGTCGACGACCTTGCGCGATTCCAGATTGGCCTTGGCCTTGGCGAGGTCGCCGCGCAGCTGCTGCATGAGGGCGAAGCGGGTCATGGCGACTTCGAGGATCGGCCGCACGCGAGCGGGGGCCAGGCCGTCGACGATATAGGCGGCGACGCCGGCGCGGACGGCCTGTTCGGCGAGACCCGGCTCGGAGCGGTCGGCGAACATCACCACCGGGCGCGGATTGGTCTCGTCGGCCTCGCGCAGGCTCTCCAGGGTGTCGCGGTCGGCGCAGTCGCAGGCCACCACGATGACATCGGGGGCATAGGCCGCGACCTCGGCGGCGTCGAAACGCGCGGTGCGGCGGACGTCGGGACGGTCGTCGCCCTCGAGGCCCTCCGCCACCAGGGCGGCGCGGGCGGAATCCGGGTCGATGACGAGGACGCGCATAGGCCCCACTCCCCGTGGCCGAGGGCGGAGCGCAAGCCGTTGCGGTCAAGCCGGGCCGCGCACGACCGCCGGACGCCCAGAAGATGAGCGCCCGGCGATCAAAAAGCGAGCAGTCGCGTGGGGGCGCGCGCTCGCCTTACTTCTTCACGAAATGCTCTTCGTAGGCCTTGGAGACGCCCTCGGGCGACTTGCCGACGCCGTGACGCACGGCGGTCTTGCCGTCGGGCGAGAAGTGCCAGAATTCGCCGGCGATCACGTCCCCGTCCTTCATCTTCAGGATGGTGATGTCGTCCGGGCCGGTCTGCTTGACCGAGACCTGATTGAAGC
>CAMFHW010000449.1 GCA_945952175.1 uncultured Phenylobacterium sp.
GCGCGCTGGATCTCGTCCGGCGGCGTCACGCCGGGCGGATAATTCGCGACCTTGTCCGAACCGAAAACATGCGCGGGCTGTAGCAGAGGGCGGCGCGCGATAGAAGGGGCCCGGTGTCCGGACACGCGATCCCGCGCGCCGTACATAATATCTTAGGGCTTGCTAAACGGAGGAAGCCTCCGCTATAGTGAGGCCGCTGAATGGGACAGCCACCGCCTCCGTTTGGCCCCGACCGTCATCACGTCTGATCCTTCCCGCGCTCGCGACGCCGGTCGCCGCCGCTTGCGCCCCCACATGCCCAATCTGGAGCGGGACCATGTCGCTCGCCTTGAATCTCGTCCTCAATGGTCAGCCGCGAACCGTCGACCTCGACGACCCGCGCACCACCCTGCTGGATCTCTTGCGCGAGCATCTCGCGTTGACCGGCGCCAAGAAGGGCTGCGATCGCGGCCAGTGCGGCGCCTGCACCGTGCTGGTCGACGGCCGGCGCATCAATTCGTGCCTCGCCCTGGCGGTCACCTTGGACGGCTGCGAGGTCACCACCATCGAGGGTCTCGCAGACGGTGGGCGGCTGCATCCGGTACAGGCGGCCTTCGTCAATAATGACGCCTTCCAGTGCGGCTACTGCACGCCGGGCCAGATCATGAGCGCGGTCGCGCTGCTGGCCGAGGGCCATGCCGGCGACGATCCGGAGCGGGTCCGTGAGCTGATGAGCGGCAATATCTGTCGCTGCGGCGCCTATCGCGGAATCACCGAGGCGATCCTTGAGGCGCACCGAACCCTGGCCGACACCGATCGGGAGGACGCCGCGTGAACCGCTTCGACTACATCCGCCCGGCCAGCGCCGCCGAGGCCGCCGCGGCCGCGGCCCAGCCCGGCTCCGCCTTTCTCGCCGGCGGCACGAACCTGCTCGACCTGATGAAGGCCGGCGCCGCGCGGCCACAGCGCCTGGTCGACATAACCCGCCTGCCGGGTCTCGACCGGATCGAGGTCCTGGCCGACGGCTCGGTGCGGATCGGCGCCCTCGTGCGCAACGCCGACCTCGCACATGACGCCCGGATCCAGCGTGATTTCCCGGCGGTGGCCGAGGCCCTGCTGTCCGGCGCGTCGCCCCAGCTGCGCAACGCCGCCACGGTCGGCGGCAACCTGCTGCAGCGCACCCGTTGCGCCTATTTCTACGACCCGGCCAGCGCCTGCAACCGGCGTGAGGCCGGGGCCGGCTGCGACGCGCGCGGTGGCGAAAACCGGCTGCACGCGGTGCTCGGCTGGAGCGACAGCTGCATCGCCACCCACGCGTCCGATTTCTGTGTGCCGCTGGTGGCGCTGGGCGCCGTGGTCGAGGTCGAGGGCCCGGATGGCGCACGAGAGATCGCCGTGGAGGACCTGCATCGCCTCCCCGGCGCAACGCCGCAGCGCGAGACCGAGCTGAAGCCGGGCGAACTGATCACCGCCGTCCGCCTGCAGGCCGAGGCCGCCGCGGTCGCCGGCAACGCCCGCTACCTGAAGGTCCGCGAGCGCACCTCCTACGCCTTCGGGGTGGTCTCCGCCGCCGTCGGCCTGGAGCTGGAAGGCGGCGTGATCCGCAAGGCGCGGATCGCGCTGGGCGGCGTCGCGGCCAAGCCCTGGCGCGCGGCCACAGCTGAGGCGGCGCTGGAAGGCGCGTCCGCCGACACCGAAGCCTTCGCCCGCGCCGCCGACCTCGCCCTCGCCGACGCCAGGCCCTCCGGCGAGAACGCCTTCAAGATCGAGCTCGCGCGCCGAACCTTGGTGCGCGCGCTTCGGCTGGCGCTCGCGGGAACGCCGCCGGTCATGCCCGCCCTGCCGGGCTCCGCCTTCGCCCCGACCCTGGGAGCAAACCATGCCGTCTGACGCCCCTTCGCCACTGGCCCCCTATCCGCGCCACGGCTCCAACGCCGGCCAGCCGATCACCCGCCGCGACGGCGAGCTGAAGGTCACCGGCCGCGCGACCTATGCCGCGGACAATCATCCCGAGGGCCTGCTCTATGCGGTCACGGCGGTCAGCAGCATCGCCCGCGGTCGGGTGACCCATCTCGATGTCGCGGCCGCCAAGGCCCATCCCGGCGTGGTCGAGGTGTTCACCCCGGCCAATCGCCCGCCGTTGTTCCACGATCCGAACGTGAAGCTCGGCATGTTCGGCTTCCGCATCGAGGTGCTGCAGGACGACACGGTCCGCTACGCGAACCAGCCGATCGCCCTGGTGGCCGCCGAGACCCTGGAGGCGGCGGTCGAGGGCGCGGCCCTGCTCGCCCCGCGCTACGAGGTCGAGCCTGCCCGCACGGGCCTCGACAATGGCGTCCGCTATGCCGCGGCCGGCGTCGGGGTCGGCGCGCCGCCGCGCACCTCGTTCGGCGACCTTGAAGCCGGCTTCGCCGCTGCCTCGTAGGTCATCGAGGTCGATGTCGCCACCCCCGCCCAGTTCCACAACGCCATGGAGCCGCACGCCGTGGTGGCGACCTGGGACGGCGATCACGTCACCCTCGACATGCCGAACCAGGCCCTGGTGATGAGCCGTGACGGCTATGGCGCCTATTTCGGAATCCCGCCGGAGAACGTGCTGATCCGTTCCCCCTTCCTGGGCGGCGGCTTCGGCTCGAAGGCCATTCTCAATGGACCGCAGATCCTCGCCATCCTCGCCGCGCGCCACCTCAAGCGGCCGGTGAAGCTCGCCTTGTCCCGCGCCCAGATGTACGGCCCGGTCGGCCATCGCGGCGCGACCTGGCAGGCCCTGCGCCTGGGTCTCGACGGCGAGGGGCGCCTCACGGCCCTGCACCACCACTCCGTCGCTGCGACCTCCAGCTTCGAGGATTTCCTCGAACCGGCCGCCAACGCCTCGCTGCACGCCTATGCCAGTCCGGCGATCCTGTCCGAGACCGAGGGCCTGCGCCTCGACATCGGCACGCCCGGCCCGATGCGCGCGCCCGGCGAGGCCTCCGGCTCGGCGGCCCTGGAAGTGGCGATGGACGAGGCGGCGGCGGCCTTCGGGATGGATCCGCTCGCCTTCCGGCTGGCCAACTACGCCGAGACCGAACCCGGCACGGGGCGGCCCTATTCCTCCAAGGCGCTGCGCGAGTGCTATGCGGAGGGCGCCAAGCTGTTCGGCTGGGCGGGCCGTCCGCTGCAACCGCGACAGATGCGCGACGAGAACGGCCTGTTGGTCGGCTGGGGCATGGGCTCGGCCCTGTTCCCCTGTCCGCACTTTCCGGCCGAGGCGCGCGCGACCCTGCGCGCCGATGGCACGGCCCTGGTCGAGACCGCCGGCGTTGACATGGGGCAGGGCGCCTGGACCGCGCTGGCCCAGATCGCGGCCGAGGCGCTCGGCCTCGATCCTGAGAAGGTCGAGTTCCGCTCGGGTGTCTCGGACCTGCCCGACGCTGGGGTGGCCGGCGGCTCGGGCCACACGGCCAGCGCGGGCCTCGCCCTGCACAACGCCGGCGAGGACGCGATCAACCGCCTGGCAGAAATCGCTTTCGCCGATGCCGCCTCGCCCTTGTTCGGCGCCGGCAATGTCGGGGTCGTCGCCCGTGACGGCCGCCTTTGCCGCCGCGACGACGAGAGCCGCGGCGAGGCCTATGTCGACATCCTCGCCCGCGCCGGCCAGAGCGTGGTGGTGGGGACCGGCCGCATGGCCCGCGACGAGGAGGCCGTCCAGAGCTGGGCCATGTACTCGCACGGCGGGGTCTTCGCCGAGGTGAAGGTCGATCCGGATCTTGGCCAGGTGCGCTGCACGCGGCTGGTGGGCGCCTTCGCCGCCGGTCGGATCGTCAATCCACGCCTGGTCCGCAGCCAGTACTATCGCGGCACGATCTCGGGCCCGTCCCTCGCCCCGCACGAGGCGCCCGTGGCCGACCACCGCACCGCCCCCACCCTCAACCCCCACC
>CAMFHW010000450.1 GCA_945952175.1 uncultured Phenylobacterium sp.
GGCCACGGGTGTCGATGTGGCGGACGCCGGCGCGGTAGGAGACGGCGCGGGCGGCGTCGCGGGCCTCGCGGGCGCGGTCGCCGGCCACCTCGGGGAAGCGGCCGTCGCGGCCATGTTCCAAGGTCTGGCCGGCCAGAGTCCAGCCGATCGTGCCGTTGCGCAGGGCCATGACCTTGTTCGGCACGCCGGCATTGATCAGCGACTGGGCGCCGATGATGCTGCGGGTACGACCGGCGCAATTGACGATGATGGTGGTCGATGGATCCGGCGCGATCTCGCGGGCGCGGAGCACCAGCTCGGCGCCGGGAACGCTCACCCCGCGCGGGATGCTCATGGTCTGGAATTCCTCGAAGCGACGGGCGTCGAGCACCACGAGGTTCGGCTCGCTCTCGATCAGCGCCTTGGCGTCGGGGGCGGCGACATAGGGCGTGTGACGCCGGGATTCCACAAGTTCGCCAAAGGCTTTCGAGTAGGAATTCACATCCTGGAAGAGCTCGTAGCCGGCGCGTCGCCAGCCTTCCAGCCCGTCGGCCAGGGCGGTGATGCGGCTATAGCCCAGGCCGGCCAGGCGCCGCGCGGCCAGCGGCACGAGACCCTCGCCATCATCGTAGAGGACGATGGGTGTGTCCTTGCGCGGGACCCGGTCGAGGATCTCGACCTCAAGCCGGCTCAGCGGAAGCTGGCTGGCGAACAGGGGGTGGTCCTTGGCGAACGGATCCTCCTCGCGCAGGTCGAGCAGGGCGATCTCCTGGCGGGTGACCCAGGCATGGCGGACGTTGGCGGGGGAGGTTTCGGCGATCATGGGACTGGCGTGAAAAGGTCGAGGGAAGGGGCGGGCGAATAGCCGGAGACGAAGGGTTTCAGGCCGCCGTCCGGCGCATAGACGTGGCGGCGCACCTGACCGATGTCGGCGCCGTAGAGGTGGATCGAGACCGAGGTGCGGTCGGCACGGGCGTTGGCGACCTGGTGGATGTCGCCGATCGTCGGCGACACGGCCTCGACGCCCCCCGGTTCCAGGCGCGTTGGCGCCCCGTGCGGCGAAAGCCCGGCGGGGCCGACCCGATAGGCCTGCGAAATCTCGGCGCCGCGCAGCATGCCGACCAGGCCCCAGACCGTGTGGTCGTGGACCGGCGTCGACTGGCCGGGGGCCCAGACGAAACTGACCAGGCTGAAGCGGGCCTGCGGGTCGCGATGCAGGAGGTATTGCTGATACCGCTCCGGATCGGGACGGGCGAAGACGTCGGGCAGCCAGGTATCCCGCCGAACCAGCTCGCCGAGCAGGCGGGCGCCCTCATGCAGGATGTCCGGCTCGGCCGGACCTCGGGCGACCAGCGTCTCGACCTGGCGCACGAAGCGGCGCAGCGGCGCGAGGTCGCCGCTCATCCCGGCAGCTCCGGGTTCAGGCGGATGCTCCAGAGCGGCTTCACGTCCGGCCGCGAGGGCAGGAGGCCGGCGACGAGGAAGGTGTCGGCGACCTGCTGCTGGGAGGCGATGGCGGCGGAGTCCACCGGCTCGATGTGGGTCGCGGCGCTCCGCTCGTGGTGCTGCTGCAAATAGATCTCGCGCGCGACGCCGGTGGCCTTGGACTGGGCGTCGGCCCAGGCCTCAGGCCGTGCGTCGGCCCAGGCATAGGCCTTCTGCAGGCGCTTCAGATAGTCGACCAGGGCGCCGCGCCGGGCATAGTCGTCGAGCGCCGCCGGGCTCGCGGCATGGACATAGTTGCCCGACAGCCGACCGAGCCCCGTGGTCAGGACGCGCGCGCCCAGCCGCGCCCGCGCCATGCCGCCCTGGGCGCCATAGATGATCCAGGCGTCGAGCGCGCCGCGCCCGAACGCGGCCAGGCCATCCTGGGGCGACAGGGCGATCGGCTGGATGTCGCCCATGCCGAGGCCCAGCTCCTTGAGGAGCCGCAGCAGGATGTAGTGGGAGGTCGTCGACTTCACATAGCCGATGCGCTTGCCCTTGAGATCGGGGACCGCCCGCAGCGGGGAGTCCCTCGGAACCAGCACGACCTGGGCGTTGACGTCGCCCTTCTGGACCGCGACCAGCTTCAGCCGGTCGGCCGAGCCCGCGACGAAGATCGGCGGGATCTCGCTCATCGAGCCGGCGTCGAGCGCGCCGGCGATGATCGCCTCGGCGATCAGGTTGCCGCCGGCGAACTCCGAATAGGCGATCCTGTAGGGCGTGTCGGCGAGGCCGGCGGCGGCGAGCAGGACCTGGGCTCCGCCCTTGTAGGTCCCCATGCGCAGGACGGTCGCGCCCTTGCGCGGCGCGCAGGCGGCCAGGGCCGCCGCCCCGGCCAGGACGGCGCGTCGATCGAAGAGATGGGTCATGTCAGTCGAACAGGTCGGGTTCTTCGTCCGAGACCACGTCCCAGTAGGGCTGGAAGGCGTAGATGCCGCCGATCTCGGACCCCACCTGGCCGGCCGTGCGCCTGGCGACCTCCGGCGGCATCGGCCGCGTCTGACCGGCCGCCTCGGCGAGCAGCTGGACCTGGCAGGCGTTCTCCATCGCCAGATAGCGCCAGACGGCGGCCTCGACGCTCTGGCCGACCGTCAGGATGCCGTGGTTCTGCAGGATCACCGCCTTCCGCGGGCCCAGCGCCTCGGCGATCTTCTCGCCCTCGCTGGTGTCCAGAACCACGCCGGAGAACTTCGCGAAGATCGAATGGTCGTCATAGAAGGCGGCCGCGTCCTGGGTGAGCGGGTCGAGCAGGCGGCCGAGCGCCGACCAGGCCTTGCCATAGAGCGAATGGGAGTGGGCGGCGGCGATCACATCGGGCCGCGCCTTGTGCAGCTCGGAGTGGATGGCGAAAGCGGCGCGGTTCAGGCGCGGCTTGGCGCGGGCCGGCGGCTCAACGATCTGGCCTTCATGGTCGACCAGCATCAGGTCCGAGACGGTGATGCGGCTGAAATGGACCCCCGCCGGATTGACCCAGAACTGGTCGGGGAATTCGGGATCGCGGGCTGTGATGTGGCCGGCGCCGCCCATGTCGAAGCCGTTGCGCGCGAACAGGCGATAACCGGCGGCCAGCCGCTGCTTGCGATAGAGGCGCTCCTCCTCGACGGTCTCGCGCTGCGGGACCGCGCCGGGCTGGCCGAAGGCGCGCTCGGGAAGCACGGTCTCCAGCTTGGCGGGATGGGGCGCGGGCTGGCTCACGAGGGGCCGGGCGAGCGGCTGGACGGTCATGTCGATCTCCGAAGGTTCAATAGCCGCGCGCGGGATCGACCACGTCGGCCAAGGGCGCGCCCTGGCGGAAGCGGTCGAGGTTCTGGGCGAACTGGGCGGCCAGGTTCTGGCGGGTGTCGGGGGTGTGGACCGAGGTGTGCGGCGACAAGCGCACCCGCGGATGCTGGTAGTAGGCGTGGTTGAACGGCAGCGGCTCTGGATGGGTGACGTCGAGGCTGGCCAGGCCCACGCGGCCGTCGTCCAGCGCCGCCAGCAGGGCGTCGTCGTCGATCAGGGCGCCACGGGCGACATTGATCAGGTGCAGGCCGGGCTTGGCGCGGGCGAGGACCGCGCGGTTCACCAGGTGGTGGGTTTCCGGCGTCGCGGGCGCGGCCAGCACGACGATGTCGGAACGCGCGAAGAGCTCGCCGAGGTCGCCAAGCTGCTCGACGCCCTCGGCCAGGATCGGCGCGTTCGAGCGCCGCGTGGCCAGCACCTTGAGGCCGAGCGCGCGGGCGCGGGGCGCCAGGGCCTCGCCGATCGAGCCGAAGCCGACCAGGCCCAGGGTCTTGCCGGCGACCAGGCTGATCGGGGTCGGCGCCCAGCGCTCGAACCGGTCGATCCAGATGTCCGGCAACCGCTTGGCCTCGGCGAAGACGGCGGCGAGCGCGAACTCGGCCAGGGCCACCGCCGACGAGCCCCGCGCCG
>CAMFHW010000451.1 GCA_945952175.1 uncultured Phenylobacterium sp.
CCGAGGACCACTGGGACGCCCTCTTCGCCTTCTATATGGACACCGGCTCGCGCAAGTGGGGGCGGCCGTACCTCAACCGGCTGTTCTTCTCGCTGCTCGGCGAGCGGATGGCCGAGCGGGTGCTGCTGGTGATGGCCAAGCGCCATGGCCGCTGGGTGGCGGGTGCGCTCAACCTGATCGGCGACGACTGCCTCTATGGCCGCAACTGGGGCTGCCTCGAGGACATCCCGTTCCTGCACTTCGAGCTCTGCTATTACCAGGCCATCGAATGGGCGATCGGCCGGGGCCTGGCCCGCGTCGAAGCCGGCGCCCAGGGCCAGCACAAGATCGCCCGCGGCTACCTGCCGGTCGCCGTCCGCTCCGCCCACTACATCGCCGACCCGCGCCTGCGCGGCCCCGTCGAGGACTTCGTCCGCCGCGAGCGCGCCGCGGTGGAGGGCGAGATGGAGTGGCTGGCCGAGGAGTATTCGCCGTTCCGGCAGGGGGAGTAGGGCAGTGATCCCCGCTAGGTGTCATCCCGGTTTCCGCGTAGCGGAAGACCGGGACCCATAGACACCGATCTATCCTGCAAACCCCGCGCTTATGGGTCCCGGTCTTCGCCGGAGCCTGTCCTCGGGTCGGCCTGCGGCCGAGCCCGGGGGGCGAAACCGGGATGACACTTTAGGGCTCAGGACTTCTCCCAGGCCTGCTTCAGCAAGGCCTTGAGGCTGTCGTCGACCTCGGCGGCCGAGCTCAGCACCGCCTTCGATTTCAGCCGCTCCGACCAGCCTTCATTTTTCGGCGGGACGAGGCGCGGATCGGCCTCGACCGGGACGGCGAGGCCGAGCGCGACCTGGCCGCCCTTCAACGGGCGCATCGAGGCGAACTGGAACTCGCGGGAGAAGGCGGTGAAGCCCTTGCGCTGACCGACGACCACGGGATCGAGGGTCCCCAGGATCGCCGCTTCCACCGCCTCGAAGATCGCGGTGGCGGCCGGGTCGGTCCAGAGCTTGGCGCGCAGGTTGTCGGGCTCGTCCCAGCGATCCTCGGACGGGAAGGCCACCGACAGCACATGGGCGGCCCGGTTGATCCCCAGTCCATGGTGCTCGCGCAGCCAGTCGGCGCGGGCCTTGGGCTTGGTCTCTGGGCAGGTGCGGGCGATGGCGACCCATTCGTCCAGGGTCTTGCCGGTGTCGCGCTCCAGGCTGGCGCGGACTGAGGCGAACCACTTTTCCTGCCGGGTGGTCAGGCCTGTGGGAGCGTCTCGGCTGGTTCCCATGGCGGGCGTCCTTCGTGTACGACGCTCTCACGAGGAGAACGACGCCATGAGCTTGGACGGGACCTACGACGACGGCAACATCTTCGCCAAGATCCTGCGCGGCGAGGCGCCCTCGGTGCGCGTGTTCGAGGACGAGCACGTCTTCGCCTTCATGGACGTGTTCCCGCAGTCCAAGGGCCATGTGCTGGTGATCCCCAAGCACTCCCATGCCCGCAACCTGCTGGAAGAGGAGCCGCAGGTGCTGGCGACCTTGATCCAGGGCGTCCAGCGGGTGACCCGGGCCGTGCGCGCCGCGCTCAATCCCGACGGGATCATGGTCAGCCAGTTCAACGGCGCGGCCTCGGGCCAGACCGTCTACCACCTGCATGTCCACATCATCCCGCGCTGGGAAGGCGTGCCGCTCGGCCGCCACGCCGGCGGCGGCATGGCCGACATGGGCGAACTCAAGGTCCTGGCCGAGCAGATCGCGGCCAAGATCGCGTGAGCCTGCCGGACGTCCCGTGGTTCGAGAGCGAGGGCCTGGAGGCCTACCTCGCGGCCCAGGGGTTCGATCCGCAGACCGAGGCCTTCATCCGCAAGCTGGCCGTCGACGGCTATGTCGTGGTCGACCTCGGAGACGCGGCGCGTCGGCTCTGCGACGCGGCGGTGGCCGACACCGAGCCGCACTTCGCCAAGGGCGCGACGCGCGTTCAGGACGCCTGGTATCGCTCGGCGGCGGTGCGCGAGCTCGCCACCTGGCCGGCGATGCGCCAGTTGCTCCGCGCCGCCTATGGCCGCGACCCGTTCCCGTTCCAGACCCTGAACTTTCGGCGCGGCAGCACCCAGGCCCTGCACGCCGACACCATCCACTTCTCCAGCCAGCCCGAACGCTTCATGTGCGGGGTGTGGATCGCGCTGGAGGATGTGCGCGCCGAGGCCGGGCCGCTGGTGTATCACCCCGGCAGCCACAAGCTGCCGATCATGACCATGCGCGAGGCGGGGGTGAACAGCGGCCGGCCGGAGCCGGAGGACTATGGCCGCCACTTCGAGCCGCGGTTCGCCGAGCGGATCGCCGCCACCGGCTTGCCGCGCCACGAGGCCTTGATCCGGAAGGGAGAGGCCCTGGTCTGGGCGGCCAACCTCGCCCACGGCGGCTCGCCGATCCTCGACCCGGACTCCACCCGCCGCTCGCTGGTCGTGCACTGCTATTTCGAGGACTGCGTCTACTATACGCCCTTGGTCTCGGACGAAGCGACCGGACGGCTCGATGTGCGCCTGCCGCCCAGCATGCGGAGCGGCGTCGGCGTCTGGCCGCGGCGGAACGGCCGCCGCGTCTGGCCAGCGCCCAAGCGCATCCTGCAGGCGGTGGTGCGGGACGTCCTGCGGCGACCTTGGATAGGGTAGGGCGCACGAAAAAGCCCCAGGTTTCCCTGGGGCTTGTCCGTCTCAATTGAGAGCCTGGATCAGTCGGCCAGCTCGGCGGCGGCGTCCTCGGCCGGGTTCTCGACGATCGGCGCGCCGGGCTCCCGCTCGTCGCCCTCGATGTCGAAGGCCAGCTTGCCGTCCTTGAGCACCACCTTGACGTGGCCGCCCTTGACCAGCCGCCCGAACAGGATCTCGTCGGCCAGCGGCTTCTTGATGTGCTCCTGGATGACGCGAGCCAGGGGCCGGGCGCCGTAGAGCTCGTCGAAGCCGTTCTTGGCCAGCCAGTCGGCGGCGTCGTCGGTCGTCTCGATGGTGACGTGCCGGTCCGCGAGCTGGGCTTCCAGATGCATCACGAACTTCTGCACCACCTGGCGGATGATCTCCGGCGTCAGCGACTTGAACTGGACGATGGCGTCCAGACGGTTGCGGAACTCCGGCGTGAACAGCCGCTTCAGAGCCTCGTCGACCTCGTCCTCCTGCTTGCCGCGGCCGAAGCCGATGGCGTTGCGTTGGGCGTCGGAGGCCCCCGCATTGGTGGTCATGATCAGGACCACGTTGCGGAAATCGACCTTCTTGCCGTTCGCATCGGTCAGGACGCCATGGTCCATGACCTGCAGCAGGATGTTGAAGACGTCGGGGTGCGCCTTTTCGATTTCGTCCAGCAGCACCACGCAGTGCGGATGCTGGTCGACGGCGTCGGTGAGCAGGCCACCCTGGTCGAAGCCGACATAGCCGGGAGGCGCGCCGATCAGGCGGCTGACCGTGTGGCGCTCCATGTACTCCGACATGTCGAAGCGCAGGAGCTCGATGCCCATGGTCGAGGCCAGCTGGCGGGCGGTCTCGGTCTTGCCGGTGCCGGTGGGGCCCGAGAACAGGTAGCAGCCGATCGGCTTGTTCGGGTCGCGCAGGCCCGCGCGCGCCATCTTCATGGCGGCGGAGAGCTGCTCGATCGCGTCGTCCTGGCCGTAGACCGCGGGGTTCGGGTCGTCGTCCAGCTGCTTCAGGGCCTCGGTGTCGGACTTGGAGACCGACTTCGGCGGGATGCGGGCGATCTTGGCGACGACCGCCTCGATCTCCTTCAGGCCGATTGTCTTCTTGCGCTTGGCCTCGGTCAGCAGCATCTGGCTGGCGCCGGCTTCGTCGATGATGTCGATCGCCTTGTCCGGCAACTTTCGGTCGGTGATGTAGCGGGCCGACAGCTCCACCGCCGC
>CAMFHW010000452.1 GCA_945952175.1 uncultured Phenylobacterium sp.
GCCGTACTGGGTGCGCGCGATCTCGGCCTTGTAGCCGGCCGCCTGAGCCTGGCCGGCCGCGAGACCGCCCGCGATCAGGGCCGAAACCGCGGCTGCGCGCCGCGTGGAAATCCTGGACATGTCTTTCCCCACCAACACCGGCGCTTCAGACGCGCCTCGACTGTGTCGCAGATGGGGTCGCGCCGGCCGCACCGTCAACGGTGAGGGCGGCGAAATGCGAGCAGGTTCCGCCAGGAACGCGTCACCCGAAAGTGTCAGCGGTTTCGGCGAAAGACGCGTTCCAAAGCAAGAGACAGAACCTGCTCGCCCTTCGGTCACTCGCCCTTGTGGGGCAGTTCCATCGGTTCGGCCTCATGGCCGCCGACCACGATGCCGCGGCCGAGGTTGGAGTTGCGCACCCCGTAGACGAAGTAGAGCGCCGCGCCGATCACCAGATAGATCAGGAAGAACTCGCGGGTCGCCTTGGTGGCCATCAGGCTCATCAGCAGCACCGCGCACATGATCGCGCCGGCGAACGGCACGAACGGGAACAGCGGCGTGCGGAACGGCCTCTGCAGGTCCGGCGCCTTGTAGCGCAGATAGACCACGGTCAGGCAGACGATGGCGAAGGCCGCCAGCGAGCCGACGTTCGACAGGTCCGCCAGCGCGTCCAGCGACATGAAGCCCGCCGCGCCGCAGGCCAGGACGCCGACGATGATCGTGTTGATCCAGGGCGTCTTGAACTTCGGGTGCACCTTGGCGAGCGCGTTGGGCAGCAGGCCGTCGCGGCTCATGGTGTAGAAGATCCGCGTCTGGCCGTAGAGCAGCACCAGCATCACCGACGACAGGCCCGCGATGGCGCCGATCTTCACCAGCACCGCGAACCAGGGCAGGCCGATATGGTTCACCGCCGTGGCGATCGGGGCCGGGTTGTCGAGGCTGGCATAGGGCACGATGCCGACCAGCACGGCCGAGGTCAGGATGTAGAGCACGGTGCAGATGGCCAGCGCGCCCAGGATGCCGATCGGCATGTCCTTGGCGGGGTTCTTGCTCTCGGCGCCGGCGGTCGAGACCGCCTCGAAGCCCAGATAGGCGAAGAAGATCACCGCGGCGGCGTGGATCACCCCGCCCACCCCGTACTTGTGGCTGTTGTCGCCGGTCACCACGGCGCCCAGGGCGCGCAGGATCTGGTGCCACATGTCGTTCGGCACGTCGGGCGCCCGGGCCGGGATCTCGGCGGGGATCAGCGGGCTCCAGTGGCTCGGGTCGACATAGCGCGCGCCGATGATGATGAAGGCGATCACCACCGTCAGCTTGATGGCCACGACGATGTTGTTGACCGTCGCCGATTCCGAGACCCCGATGATCAGCAGGCAGGTCACGGCCGCGATGGCGACCACCGCCGGCAGGTTCATGATCCCGTGGGCGATGACATTGCCCATGTCGTCCTTGACCGCCACCCCTGGGGCGGCGGTCAGCTCTGGGGGTATGATGATGTGTAGGTCCTTGGCCAGGCTGACCAGGTAGCCGGACCAGCCCACCGAGACGGTGGAGGCGGCCAGGCCGTATTCCAGCACCAGCAGGAGGCCCATGACCCAGGCCACCACCTCGCCCATCGAGGCGTAGGAGTAGGAATAGGCCGAGCCCGAGACCGGCAGCACCGAGGCGAGCTCGGCGTAGCACAGCGCCACGAAGGCGCAGAGCGTGCCGGTGATGATGAAGGAGATCATGATGCCGGGACCCGCGAACTGGGCCGCCGCGCGTCCGGTGAGGACGAAGATGCCGGTGCCGATGATGCAGCCGATGCCCAGCAGCACCAGGTTCAGAGCGCCCAGCGACCGGCTCAGCTCGCCATGCTCGTGCTCGGCCTGGATCTGCCCGATGCTCTTCTTTCGGAAGATCCCGCTGACGCGTCCCCCGACGCCTTCCGCATTCGCCATATGTCTCTCCTAACGCGGCCGGACTCCGTCGCCAGCCTGGCGCGACGCTAGACGCCTAAGCGGACATGAGCAATTGCGACGCATCGAACGGGCGATCCGCGCACGATTCCGCCGGTGGACGCGCCGCCTTCGCGGGCTAGGGTGTGCTCGAAACGCGCTTTCGGGGGGAATCATATGCTCAAACCTGTCGCCTTCGCCGTCGCCGCGGCCCTCGGCCTGGCGCTCGCGGGGACAGCCCCCGCCCAGACCTCCCCGATCGCGGCCGACATTCCGGCGAGCTTCACCGCGCCCACCGCGAGCTACGACTACGTCAAGCGCGAGGTGATGATCCCCATGCGCGACGGGGTGAAGCTCTACACCGTCATCGTCATTCCCAAGGGCGCCAAGGGCGCGCCGATCGTGCTCACCCGCACCCCCTACAACGCCAAGAAGCGGGCCGAGCGGAACATCTCCCCCCACATGCTCTCGTCCCTGTCCCAGGGCGACGAGGTCTTCGTCTCCGACGGCTATATCCGCGTCTTCCAGGACATCCGCGGCAAGTACGGCTCCGAGGGCGAATACGTGATGACCCGCCCGCCGCGCGGCCCGCTGAATCCCACCGGGGTCGACCACGCCACCGACGCCTACGACACCATCGACTGGCTGGTGAAGAACGTCCCCGAGAGCAACGGCCGGGTCGGCATGATCGGCTCGTCCTACGAAGGCTTCACCGTTCTGATGGCGCTCCTGGAGCCGCACCCGGCGCTGAAGGCCGCCGTGCCGATGAGCCCGATGGTCGACGGCTGGAAGGGCGACGACTGGTTCCACAACGGCGCCTGGCGGCAGACCAACTTCGACTACATCTACCGCCAGACCGCCCAGAAGGGCTCGGGCGAGGCCACCCCGCGCCAGGGCCTCGACGACTACGACAACTTCCTGCGCGCCGGCTCGGCCGGCGACTACGCCAAGGCCCGCGGCTTCGACCAGCTCGGCTTCTGGAAGAAGGTCTCCGAGCACCCGGCCTGGGACAGCTTCTGGCAGGAACAGGCGCTCGACCTGCTGCTGGCCAGGAAGCCGCTCACCGTCCCGACCATCATCGTCGGCTCGCTCTGGGACCAGGAGGACATGTACGGCGCCGCCCACACCTACGCGGCGCTGGAGCCCAAGGATACGAACGACGACAAGCTCTCGCTCGTGCTCGGCCCCTGGCGTCATTCCGGCGTCAACTATGACGGCTCCAGCCTCGGCCCGATCAAGTTCTCCGGCGACACCGCCACCGAGTTCCGCCGCGAGGTCATGAAGCCGTTCCTCGACGAGCACCTCAAGACCAACGGCCCCAAGGCCGACACCCCGCCGGTGATGATCTACGAGACTGGCGCCAACCGCTGGAGCCGGATGGACCACTGGCCGCTCGCCTGCCCCAAGGCCTGCGCGGTCAAGTCGAAGCCGATCTACCTGCAGGCCGACGGCAAGCTCGGCTTCGCGGCCCCCGCCGACGCCAAGCCGGCCTATGACGAATACGTCTCCGATCCGATGAAGCCGGTCCCCTACCAGCCGCGGCCGGTCATCGGCGCCGACGGCGACGCCTGGAAGCGCTGGCTGGTGGTCGACCAGCGGTTCGTCGACGGCCGCCCCGACGTGCTGACCTATGTCACCGAGCCGCTGACCGCGCCCCTGCGCATCGCCGGCATGCCGGTGGTCAACCTGTTCGCCTCCCCCTCCGGCACGGAC
Source organism: uncultured Phenylobacterium sp. (assembly GCA_945952175.1). GTDB lineage: Bacteria > Pseudomonadota > Alphaproteobacteria > Caulobacterales > Caulobacteraceae > Phenylobacterium. The sequence goes on from CAMFHW010000452.1 coordinate 3,630, forward strand.
TCGGACTGGGTGGTCAAGCTGATCGACGTCTATCCCGACGAGGTCCCCTCCCAGCCGGAGCTGGGCGGCTACGAGCTGGGCGTCGGCATGGACATCTTCCGCGCCCGCTATCGCGAAAGCCTGGAACACCCTTCGGCGGTCCCGCCCGGCAAGGTCCAGGCCTATCGCTTGACGCGGCTCACGGCCAACCACTTCTTCCTTCCCGGCCTCCGTATCATGGTCCGTGTGCAGTCG
>CAMFHW010000453.1 GCA_945952175.1 uncultured Phenylobacterium sp.
CGACAAACATATGTGTGGCCTCCGAGGGAGCGGCCGCGGTCGACATGTTGCCGACCTTCGCCTCGATAAAGGGCGCGGGCTTCCTGCCGCCCCTGATCGACAAGGACGGCTCGGCCCTGGTGATCCACGCCAACGCCGACGACTACAAGACCCAGCCGATCGGCGGCGCGGGCGCCCGCATCGCCTGCGGCGTGATCCCCGGCGGCTAAGCACGGCCTTGCGCGACGCGGCCTGAAGCGCGAGGCTTGTGCCCATGTCGATCCATGTGGGTGCGCTCGCGCCGCGCTTCGTCGCGCCGACCGTCAGCAATCCGCGCTTCCAGTCCGGCGCCTTTGGCGGCCGCTACGTGCTCATCGCGTTCCTGCCCCTGGAGTCGCAGGCCCGACGGGTGGCGCTCGACGCCATGGGCGCCCATCGCGCGCTGTTCGACGACACGCACATCTCCGCTTTCGGCGTGCTGCGCGACGAGGAGATCATCGCCAAGGCCCGCGACCAGCGCGGCCTGCGCTGGTTCCTGGACCGCGATGGCGAGCTCAGCCGCCTGTTCGACGCCATCGGCCCCGATGGCGAGGCCCACCCGCGCTGGGTGCTGATCGACCCCTTCGAAGCTGTTCAGGCCTGCGTGCCGATCGAGGCGACGCAAAGCTTCTTCGAGATGATCCGCGCCCTGCCGCCGCCGGACGAGCACGGCGGCGCGCCAATCACCGCCCCGGTCTTCATCGCGCCGCGGATCTTCTCGCGCGACCTGTGCCGCCGGCTGATCGAGGCCTATGAGAGCGACGGCGGCTATCCGTCCGGGGTGATGCGCGAGATCGACGGCCGCACCGTCGGGGTGCTCAACGACTCCAAGCGACGAAGCGACGCGACCATCAGCGAGGACACCCTACTCACCGAGATTCACACCGCCCTGCGCCTCAATCTGCTCCCGCAGATCCGCAAGGCCTTCCAGTTCCGGGTCACCCGGATCGAACGGAACATCGTGGCCTGCTACGACGCGGCCGAGGGCGGCTATTTCGGTTGGCATCGCGACGACACCACGCGCGGCACCGCCCACCGCCGGTTCGCCTGTTCGATCAATCTCAACGCCGAGGACTATACGGGGGGAGACCTGGTCTTCCCCGAGTTCGGCCGCCGCGCCTATCGCCCGCCGACCGGAGGCGCGGCGATCTTCTCATGTTCGCTGCTGCACGAGGCCACGCCAGTCACGTCGGGCCGGCGCTACGCCTTCCTGCCGTTCTTCTACGACGAGGCCGCCGCCCGGTTGCGGGCGGAGAACCTCGCCTTCATCGATAAGCCGCCGGCCATGAGCGAGGCCGAGGCCTCCTCCTAGAACGGGATCTCGTCGTCGAGGTCGGCCGAGAAGTCCTCGCGCGGACCAGAGCCCTGGTTGCGCGGCCCCGAAGAGAAGCCGCCACCGCTGGAATAGCCGCCGCCGCCATAGTCACTCTCGCGGCCGCCCTCTTCGCCGCCACGTCCGTCGAGCATGGTGAGTTCGCCGCGGAACTTCTGCAGCACCACCTCGGTCGAGAACTTCTCCTGGCCGGACTGGTCGCTCCATTTGCGGGTCTGCAGCGCGCCCTCGATATAGACCTTGGAGCCCTTGCGCAGATAGTTCTCCGCCACCTTCACCAGGTTGTCGTTGAAGATCACGACCCGGTGCCACTCGGTCTTTTCCTTGCGCTCGCCGCTTGAGCGGTCGCGCCAGGTCTCGGAGGTGGCGATGCGGAGATTGGCGACCCGGTCGCCGGAATTGAGGCTGCGGATTTCGGGGTCGGCGCCCAGATTGCCGACCAGAATGACCTTGTTGACGCTGCCCGCCATGTCGATGTCCCTGTGGTTTCCGTAGATGCGGGCTCGTGCCCTGGCGGCACGTTAACGATCCGCGTGCGGCGGATCAAGCCGATGTTCTATTTTCGTTCCGTCGCGACGAGCGTTCGTCCACAGAAGTGTGGGCGCGCCTATTGCCGCGGCATGGCGCCCGGAATGGCCAGCCGCCCGTCGCCGGTGCGCACCAGGGCGAGGTAGCGGTGCTCTTCCAGCGATGGGGCGGTGAAGATGCCCTCGCGCTGCAGGAAGATGAAATTGCCCTGGTAGGCGCCGACGATGTCGCGTTGGGAGCCGCCCATCATCAGGAACTTGACCCGCATGGCCTCCAGCGCGCCGGCGCAGTGCTCGAGGTCGGGCTGCTTGGACGGCAGGCGGTTGTACTTCAGGCTCCCGTCGTGCTGCGGCTGGACCTGGAAGCAGACCAGCGGATCGCCGGGCGGACGCGTGCGCTGGGCGCAGCCGCCGAGGGCCAGGGTGGAAAGAGCCAGGGCGGTCAGGATCAGGGAGCGAAGCATGGCCGTGAGACTACACGGGTCAATTGCGGCGCGCGAGAGGCCGCTCAGCCGACCGGACCGATGGCGCAGGAGGGCGTCTGCTCGACCAGGGTGCGGAAGGCCCGGTCGTCGCCGGAGACCTCCACCTTGCCGGGCACCAGGCGCAGGGTCTGGCTCATCCAGCGGCCGTAGGTGGCCCCGCCCGGGCGCTCGCAATGGCCGGCGAACAGGGTCTGGACGCAGGCGTTGAGCGGCAGGTCGTTCGGCAGCTTGCGCCATCCGCCGCCGGCATAGCGCCAGCAGGGTCCGGCGGGCCCGGCGACGGCGGCCGGCGCCGGAGCTCCGGGGGTGACGGTCGCCTGCGCCGCGGGCGCGCTGAGCTGCGGCGTGGCTTGCCCCTCCCCGGCGGGCGGCGGCAAGGGCACAAGCGTGGTGCCGGCCTCGCCCGCGGCGGCCAGGCCGCCGCTCTCGTCGACGCCGACATCGAGGGCGCCGGTGGCCACGCCGTTGCGCTTGGCGCACTCGGCCAGGGTGATCTCGCCCACGAACTGTCCGGCGACGAAGCAGCGCAGCTTGGCGGTGGGATCGAGCTTGCCGTCGTCCTGGCTGCCGGTCTCGACCACCAGCCCGCCCTGGGCCGCGGGCGGGGTCGCCCCCTCCTCCCCCCGGTGCCGGTTCATCAGGCTCGTGGCCAGAACCAGGCCGGCCACGAGAGCCACGGCGGCGCCCAGGGCGGCGGCGACTCGCCGGTCCTTCAGGGCTTGGATGAGGGACTCCATGCCCTCTGGCTAGACCGCCGGTGTGACGGTTTCAAGCCGCGGGATCAGGAGGAGGAGCCGGTCAGGCGCTGAAGCGCGGCCTGATAGTTGGCGATCTGGTTGGTGAGATAGGCCGGAACGGCGCCGGTGGCCGTCGCCGCCTTCTGGGCGTTGAGCACCGACTGCGGGGTCGCCGCGGTCTGCAGATCCTTGTAGGCCTGACGCACCACCACCATCGCGCTCGCGAGCTCGGCGGTGACGTGCGAGATCGTGGTGGCGTTGTCGAGGGTCAGGATCCCATCGAACTTCAGCCCATAGATCTGTCCCTTGCCGTCCGCCGGAACGACCGTGCCGTCCTTGTTGGTCGTGGTGGATCGCACGACCCCCTCGGGCAGGCCCAGGCCCGTCAGGGCGTCCTTGCCGGTCGGGCCCGCGAACAGCTGCAGGGTGCTGCGGTCGTTCAGCGGCTTGATGCTGAGGGTGCGCTGGCCGCTGACCGTCTGGACGGTGATGCTGGCCTGGTAGTCGAACGCCCGGTTCAGCTTCGTCGCCAGGCTCTCGAGCGTCTCGCCATTGTCGATGGTGACGGTCTTCTTCACGCTGGTCAGGCTGGAGCTGACCTGGAAGGAGTCGCCGGCGCGCAGCGAGCTCTGGGTGGTGATCTGCTGCGACGGCGTGGTGTCGACGGTCCCCTTCGGCAGGCCCAGGCGGTCCAGCACGCTGGCCCCGCTGGAGTCGACCGCCAGCGTGGTGGGCACGGCGTAGCCGTCCTTGCCCGTGAAC
>CAMFHW010000454.1 GCA_945952175.1 uncultured Phenylobacterium sp.
CAGCCGTACTGCGCCATCAGCTCGTGCTCGAGGCTGAGGCCGTAGCCGGACTTCACCTCGACGGTGGTGGCGCCCTCGGCGATCAGGGCGTCGAGGCGGGGCAGGGCGGCGGCGACCAGCTCGGCCTCCGAGGCGGCGCGGGTCGCCTTCATGGTGGAGACGATGCCGCCGCCGGCGCGGGCGATCGCCTCGTAGCTGGCGCCGGCGAGGCGCAGCTCGAACTCGTGGGCGCGGTCGCCGCCGAAGATCAGGTGCGTGTGGGGATCGATCAAGCCGGGCGTGATCCAGCGGCCCTGGCAGTCGATGGTTTCGGCGGCCTCGAAGGCCGGGGCGTCGGCGGCCGGGCCAGCATAGAGGATGCGGTCGATATTGGAGGCGATCAGGCCGGTTTCGACGACGCCGAGGCCGGGCCGGCGCGGGGCCAGGGTCGCGAGGCGTGCGTTGGTCCACAGCCGGTCGCAGCGCAAGACATCCTCCCTTTGAATCCGCCTCGAATATGTATAGACATAATGCCGAGCGAAGAGGGTTGTCCAGTGACGATCGAGGAACTCTGGTTCGAACGGGCCCTGCTGGCGGACGGCTGGGCCCGCGACGTGAAGATCGGCGTGAGCGGCGGGCGGATCGCCAGCCTGGAGACGGGCGCGAAGCGGTCGGGCGCGAGCTTCGGCGCGGCGATCCCCGGCCTGCCCAACCTGCACAGCCACGCCTTCCAGCGCGGCATGGCGGGCCTGGCCGAGGTGCGCGGGCCGGCGGGCGACAGCTTCTGGACCTGGCGCGAGGCGATGTACCGGTTCGTCGACCGCATGGGGCCGGACGACGTGGAGGCCATCGCCGCGCTCGCCTATGCCGAGATGCTGGAGGGCGGCTTCACGCGGGTGGGGGAGTTCCACTACCTGCACCACGCGCCGGACGGACGGCCCTATGCGGACCGGGGCGAGATGGCCGCACGCATCGCGGCGGCTTCCGAAGCGGCCGGAATCGGCCTCACCCTCCTGCCGGTCTTCTATGCCCATTCGGGCTTCGGCGGCGCCGAACCGACCTCAGGCCAGCGGCGCTTCCTCCACGACATCAGCAGCTTTGGCGCGCTTCTTGAGAGGGCGCGTGAAGTCGTGTCGGAGCTCGATGGCGCGGTGGTGGGCCTGGCCCCGCACAGCCTGCGTGCCGCGACGCCGGGCGAACTGGCCGAGCTCGCGCGCCTGGGCGCCGGCGCGCCGATCCACATCCACATCGCCGAGCAGGTGAAGGAGGTCGAGGATTGCCTGGCCTGGTCCGGCCAGCGGCCGGTCGAATGGCTGATGTCCCAAGCGGAGGTCGGCTCCGATTGGTGCCTGGTCCACGCCACCCACATGACCCCGGACGAGACGGCGGCCCTGGCGCGGAGCGGGGCGGTGGCGGGGCTGTGCCCGATCACCGAGGCCAATCTGGGCGACGGCCTGTTCCCGGCCGAAGCGTTCCTGGCTCTGGGCGGGCGGTTCGGGGTGGGCTCGGACTCCAATGTGCTGATCGACGCGGCCGAGGAGCTGCGCACGCTGGAATACGGCCAGAGGCTGACGCGGCGCGGGCGCAACCTGCTGGCCGCGCAGCCAGGCGCCTCGACAGGCGGCGACCTGTTCCGGGCGGCTGTGGCGGGCGGGGCCCAGGCGCTCGGAGCCGAGGCGGGGCTTTCGGCCGGCGCGCCGGCCGACATCGTGGCGCTGGACCTGTCGCATCCGGCCTTTGTCGCGCGGGACGGCGACCTGCTGCTGGACAGCTGGATCTTCGCGCGCGGGCCGGTGGACGCCGTCTGGCGCGGTGGGCGGCAGGTGGTGAGCGGCGGCCGCCATCGCGACCGCGACCGCATCGAATCCCGCTACCGCGAGGCCATGACGAGGCTGATCGCGTGATCCCGCTGCACCAGCGCATCCGAGCCGAGATCGAGGCGAAGATCCTGTCCGGCGAATGGCAGCCCGGCCACCGGATCCCGGTCGAGCACGAGCTGATGGCGCAGTACGGCTGCGCGCGGATGACGGTGAACAAGGCGCTGTCGGCCCTGGCCGAGGCGGGGCTGATCGTGCGGCGCAAGCGGGCCGGTTCGTTCGTGGCGCGGCCGCAACTGCACGCCATGGTGCTCGACATCCCCGACCTGCAGTCCGAGGTGATCGCGCGCGGCGACGCCTACGACTTCCGCCTGCTGCGCCGGCAGGTGCGGCCCGGCCGGCCGCACGTGGCCGAGGAACTGGAGCTGGTCCTGGCGGGCGAGCCCCTGCTGGTGCTGGACGGCCTGCACCGGGTGAACGGCCAGCCGCTCGGCTTCGAGACCCGGCTGGTCAATCTGGAGGCCGCGCCGGAGATGGAGGCGGTCGACTTCTCCGCCCTGTCGCCGGGAACCTGGCTTCTGCAGCACGTGGCCTGGACCGAGGCGGAGAACCGGATCAGCGCGGTGGCGGCCGACGCGCGCGTCGCCCAAGCCTTGGAGATTCCGGCTGGGACGGCGTGCCTGGCGGTGGACCGGCGCACTTGGCGCGGCGGCGAGCGCATCACCACCGTGCGGCAGGTGTTTCCCGGCGAGGCCTACGATCTCGTGGCCCGGTTCGGTCCGAGCCAGAGATAGGGACTATCGCCGACGCCCCGCGCGGGTCGGGACAGGAGGAGAGGCCAGCGGAGCCGGGCCGCCGACCGGAAGGCCTCAGGCCAGGCGCTGCCGCTGGCGCAGGCTGGCGCCCAGGAGGCCGAAGCCGAGGATCATCATCGCCCAGGTCCCGGGTTCCGGAACGTTCGAGGTGATCGACCTGAAGACGTCCGGCGAGACCACGTCGTGGGTGCCGGCATAATAGGTGTGCGCGGTGTCGTAGGTGACCGAGAAGGTGTGCGAGGCGTCGGTGAAGCCGCCGCGGTTCGAGATTGCCTGCAGGGTCGAGATCACGACGAACCGGTCGCCCGGATTGAGCCGGATCGCACCGCCGCCGCAGGCGGTGTCGAGCGAGATGGTTGCGAAGTTCTCGCCTGATGTCCCGGCCGAGGTGAAGCCGCCGGCGGCGATGGCGCCGTAGCTGCAATCCGGGAAGGCGGTCGTGGTGTTGCTGACGATCTCCTCGGCCGTGGAACTGGGGCCGAGGCCATCAAAGGCCGAGACCGGCATGATGCCGAACGCCACGTTGAGGAAGCCCTCGCCGGGCGCGTCGCCCGGAATCTCGTCCTTGGAGATGACGTAGTGCAGCATACCGTTGAGGGCGAGGTCGATCGCGACGTCGCCAGTATAGGTGAAGCTGCGCAGGCCGCTGGTCGAGGCGCCCGTCCGGGTCAGGTCGCCGGCCGTGGAGGCGGCGTGGACGATCGGCAGGTAGCCGTCGCCGAAGGTGACCGCGGCCGACGCCGTCGCGCCGCCCGGCATGCCGAGCGCCGAGGCGGAGAAGGACTGGCCGTAGCCGCCGGCATAGGCGGTGTAGTTCCGCGGCAGGATGGTGCACGAGACCGCGTCGGCCGCGCAGGGCCGGTTGGTGAAGATCGCCGTCGAGGCGAAGAATTCCGCGGCCGAGGCCGGAGCGGCGGCGGTCAGGAGGGCGGCCGAAAGGGCCGAACCCAGAAAAGCGGCGCCGAAAACGCGCCTGTGCGACGAAAAATCACCCACGAAACAACCCCCAAGTTGCATCACGTTGCTGCGGGTCCCCGCCCGCTCGTTATCTGGGCTAGCTCAGGGGGAGGGGGATTGAATATTCCCCCACGGGGGAAGCAAATGTCGGTTGTGGGCAAGATTCGACGAGAGTTCGACTTCTAGATGCAGCTCTATGTGGGTAAAGAGCCATCGGTGGTTGAGGGGATCGGGCGTCGAAGACTCATCGAATTCATCGCGCTGCTCGCCGAGAGCGGCGCTGGCCTGGAGG
>CAMFHW010000455.1 GCA_945952175.1 uncultured Phenylobacterium sp.
GTATAGGTCCGCAGCGCCGAGCCGCCGCCGCCGATGCGCCGCAGGGTCATGCCCTGGGCGGCCATGCAGTTCTCGAGCCCCGAGCCTGAGACGTCGGTGATCGATCCCCCACGGATCATTTCAGCGCCTATGAAGCCGTAGGCCGGCATGTCGGAGATCGAGACCTCGGCGAGGAACATCCGCTTCGGCGCGCCGGCATTGTTCGGACCGATCCAGAACTGGCCGGGCTGCTGGCCGTAGTACAGGAGGTTTTGGCCCGACCCGCCTTGGTTGGCATAGACGGCCGATCCGCCCTGGACCGTGCAGCCGTTCAGGATCAACCACCCGTCCGAGCCGGAGTCGATGGCGTAGAGCCAAGTGAGATTGCCGGACAGCTTGGCGTAGTTCAGGACCACGTTCGATCCCCGGAACTCGACGCCATCCACGCGAGGCGCCGTGTAGAGGCTACCGGAGAATGTCCCGTCTCCCATCGTGGCGGTGATGCCCGAGGCGGCCATGATGACGGTGTTGTGGGTCGAACTCTGCAGCTTCACCGTCGCGTCGCTGATGCGGTAGTCCGCCGTCTCGATGCAGACGATGCGATAGAACTGGGTCGGGTTTGCCACCGCCAGGGCGAGCGCGGCCTTCATGGCGTCGACGCCGGTGATCGTCGCGGTCCCCCAGGGGGCGAGCGTGGTCCCCGAGGTCTTGGCGATCACGACGGTCTGATCGAACTCAGTGGTTCGGGTGCAGAAGGTATACGGCCCCAGGACCGTGCCCGAGATGCTCGGATCGTTGGGGAAGGTCTCGAAGTAGCACTGCACGATACCGTTGGCATGGATGCTCTGTGCGGTCGTCCAATCGAGCGTCGCCCACCAGCCATAATAGGCCTTCGAGGCGCCGTTGGCGTCGGTGATCGTCTGCCAGGACCGGCTCGTCACGTCGATGAAGTTGCCCTCGCACCAGAAGCGCACCTTGGCGAGCCCGCCTTTCGCGCCCGCCATCACGCCAATTGCGCCATCGGCGGTGAAAACCTGGCGCGCGATGAAGAGGGGCTGACACCAGGCGCCGGCCGAGCCACGCGTGGGATTGACCGGGGCCGAGGGGTTGGACCCGCCGAAGCCCGTGCCCGGCGTACCGTTCCAAGCCGTCGAAGGCGCGAGCTTGGTCGCGGCGGCCGCGGCCTTGAAGCTGTAGACGTCCGCGCCGTAGATGCGGCTGGTCGCCCAGCTGGGGTTGTAGGTCACCGACGAGGTCGACGAGACGATCTTGTAGCCCCAACGGGTCTCGATATTGCCAGTGCCGACGCCAATGCTGCTGAACGCCGTGAAGCCGGTCGCCTGGGTGAAGGCGCCGGCGGTCCCGGAGGTGGCGACCATGCCGAAGACGATTTCGTCAGCCTGGCTGAGGCCGCCGGTGGAGACCGTCGCCGAGGCGCCGGTGCCGGTCACCGTCGTGCCCGTCACATCGAGCGGCGCGGTCGGATCAAGGCCGCTGACGCTGCAGGCGCCGATGGTGGACTTGCCCGACCCGGACCAGGAAACCGTGATCGTACTGCCGCTCGACAGCGCCGCGGGGTTCGCGCAACGCGCGACGCAAAGCTTGCCGGTCACGCCGAAGGCTTGCGGCGTCGTGACCGTGTAGGTGTTGCTGGCGGTGTCGGCGACCGTCGGCGTCGTCGTCGCGGTGATCGGAAGCTGAATGATGACGATGATCGCGTCACCAGCGGGCGCGGCCGCCGAGGTGGTCAGCACGTTCGAAGTCGAGGCCGTGCCCTGTGCGTGGACGCCGAGCTCGACGGGAGTTCCAATAGCCATGTGGTCCCTCGAAGAAGGTTATGGATGGACGCTGTTGGTTGACCCGAGCGCGCTTGCGTCGGGGCGGGTTCAGAGGCGGGATCTGGAAGCCGACGGCGAACGTCGGATTGCGCGCGGACGCGCTGACCCGGCGGTCCTGCTGAGGAGGTTGTCGCCGATGGTGCGCAATCTACGCCTCGCGCGCGCGAAAGTCAAGAACAAAACATGAACAAATGGCGCGGCGTCGCAGGACCACCGGTCGCATTCCGCAAGATCCGGGCTCGGCCTAGGGTCAGCGCGTTGGGCGCTTTCGTCGAGGGACCGATGGGGTGGCGATCCGCGATCGCGGGGGCGATCGCCTGGCTTTGCGTGGCGGCGCCGGCGGCGGCGGCCCCGGCCCTCTGGGTGGCGCGGAACGGCGATTCCACCATCTATCTGTTCGGCACCATGCACGCCCTGTCGCCGGACGCGGCATGGCGGACGCGGCTTTACGATCGCGCCTATGCCGAGGCGACCACCGTCTGGTTCGAAGCCGACCTCGACGGCGCCGACCCGACCACCATGCGCAGCCTTCTCGCCCACTACGGCGTCGACCCCGAGCGGACCCTCGCCCAGAAGTTGGGGCCTCGGGAGCTCGCCGCCCTGCAGCCGATCCTGGCGGAGGGGCACACCTCGCTGGCCGCCGTGGGACATCTGAGGCCCTGGGTGGCGGCTTTGATGCTGTCCATGCAGCCGATGCTGGCCAAGGGCGCGAGCGTCGAGCGCGGCGCGGACCTGACCCTGACCCACGACGCCAAGGGTGCGGCCAAGACGGTGCGGACCTTCGAGACCCTGGAGCAGCAGGTGGCCATGTTCGCCGGCCTCTCGGAACCGGCGGAGGTGGCCTATCTCAGCGATGTGCTGACGGAGCAGGCGCCGCACCTGGCTCTGCGCCGGCCCGAACCGCTGGAGAAGGCCTGGATCGCCGGCGACCTCGCCCGGCTCGGGCCGCGGTTGGCCGGGGCGATGAAGCACGACAATCCCGAGCTCTACGACGCCCTGATCCGTCGCCGAAACCAGGCCTGGGCCTCAGCCCTCGACCGCGAGATACGGACGACCGCCGGCGTCGAGATGGTCAATGTCGGCGCGCTGCACATGGTGGGGCCCGAGGGCTTGCCCGCGCTCTTGCAGGCGCGGGGCTACCGGGTCGAGCGGCTGCAATAGGGCCGGCGAGCGCCTAGGCGGCGTCGGCCGGCCGATAGATCGAGCGCTTCGGTGCGGCCATGACCCGGCGGACCATCGGCTCGAAGGCTTCCAGCGGCATGGACTCGTAGGCCGGGTCGAAGCTGTTCTGGTCGTAGAGGTGGCAGAACTGAGCGGTGTACTCGAACCACTCGTGGCCCCGGTGCTGGTCGCGCAGGTCCCGGTCGAGGCCCAGGTGATGGAAGAAGTAGTAGCCCTGGAAGATGCCGTGCTTGTCCATCATCCAGAAGTTCTGCTCCGACACGTACGGCTTCATGATGATGGCGCCGATCTCGGCATGGTTTGCCGGACCCAGGATGTCGCCGATGTCGTGGATCAGGGCGCAGACCACGTATTCCTCGTCCCGGCCGTCCTTGAAGGCGCGGGTGGCGGTCTGCAGGGAGTGCTCCAGCCGGTCCACCGCGAAGCCGCCGTGGTCGCCCTTGAGCATCCGCAGGTGGTTGAGCACGCGGTCGGGGTGCTCACCGCGATGGGCCATGCCGGCGGCGCCGATGGCCATCCAGTCCTCGGCCGTGCCGTCGACCATGGCGTGGAACTTCGCGCGCGGATGGGCTTCGCCGTCGGCCATGGCGGCCTCCCTGATGTTCGTGGTTGGGGCCATGGTGCGACCCCGGGCGCGCGAGGTCAACGCGCCCCTTGGCCCCGCGCGCCGGCGCCGCTATGGTCCGCGCCCCGGCCGCCGCGCGCGACCGAGGGCGCGGCCGTAGTTCAGAGGTAGAACGTCAGCTTCCCAAGCTGAATGTCGGGGGTTCGATTCCCCCCGGCCGCTCCAGTTTTCCGAACCCTTCCGCGAGAGTCCGAATGCGCCGCCTTTTCCCTGGGCTCGTCGCCC
>CAMFHW010000456.1 GCA_945952175.1 uncultured Phenylobacterium sp.
GACAGGGCGTTGGCCGCGGCGTCATTGGCCGCCGAGACCGAGGCGGCGCCGGCCTGGTCGGCCGCCGCCGCGGCGTGGTTCTCCGTTCGCTGCGAACAGGCGGCCAGGCTCAGGCCGGCGAGGAGGACGACAACAAGGGGAAGGCGCATCGGAAGCTCCAGACGTGGTGAGGGTTGCGACCGTGACGTCGCGAGACCAGCCCAACGCCGGGCGGGGGCGTTAGGTTCGCGGGCGGCCCAGCGCCGCTGGAGCCCGCCTGCAGAATTTATGGGCGCCGGCGGCGTTCGCCTGTCGCGCGTCGCGGCCTATCTAGGTCGCATCGCGACAATCGCCTGACGGAGCCCCCCCATGGACCTGCAGCTTTCTGGCAAACGCGCCCTGGTGACCGGCGGGTCGAAGGGCATCGGCAAGGCCATCGCCCTGCAACTCGCCCGCGAAGGCTGCGACGTGGCGATCGCGGCGCGCAACCCGGCCGAGGTGGAGGCCGCGGCGGCGGAGATCGTCGGCGTCGCCAAGCGCAAGGTGGTGGGCCTGACCGCCGACACGTCCGACGACGCCTCGGTGAAGGCGCTGATCGCCGACGTGGTCGCGGCGCTCGGTGGCGTCGACATCCTGGTCAACGCCGCCGCCAAGCCGGGCGGCCAGGCGCCGCCGCCCAAGCTGGCCGAGGTCACCGACGCGGTGTTCTGGGACGACGTGAACGTCAAGGTGCTGGGCTATCTGCGCACGGCGCGGGAGGCCGCCCCGCACATGGTCGCGGCTGGCTGGGGGCGGATCATCAACATCTCCGGCCTGGCGGCGCGGCAGACCGGCTCCATCGTGGGTTCGATCCGCAATGTGGCGGTGGCGGCCCTGACCAAGAACCTGGCCGACGAACTGGGACCGCAGGGGATCAATGTCACGGTGGTCCATCCGGGCCTGACGCGCACCGAGAAGACCGGCCCGCTGATCGCCGGCCGCGCCGAGGCGGCCGGCGTCGAGCCCGACGAGATCGAGCGGCGCCTGGCGGCCAACACCACGATCGGCCGGCTGGTGGATGCGGCCGAGGTGGCCGACATCGTGGCCTTCCTCGCCTCACCCCGCAGCGGCGCGATCAATGGCGATGCCATCGCCTGCGGCGGCGGCGTCAGGGGCCCGATCCACTACTGACGGCTATTTCGGGGACAGGTTGAATATCTCATGCCGCGCTGGCGGATCGGTTGAAGCTGGACCGAGATATTCAACCTGTCCCCGAAATAGCTTTCGCCGCCGTCAGGCCTTGTCGGCGCGGACCGGCAGGCGCCAGCCTGGACGCGCGAAGTGGCAGGTGTAGCCGTTGGGGATGCGCTCCAGATAGTCCTGGTGCTCCGGCTCGGCCTCCCAGAAATCGCCGGCCGGGGCGACCTCGGTGACCACCTTGCCCGGCCACAGGCCCGAGGCGTCGACGTCGGCGATGGTGTCGAGCGCGACCTGCTTCTGCTGCGGCGAGGCGTAGAAGATCGCCGAGCGGTAGCTCATGCCGATATCGTTGCCCTGGCGGTTCAGGGTGCTCGGATCATGGATCTGGAAGAAGAACTCCAGGATCTCGCGATAGGAGGTCTTGGCCGGGTCGAAGACGATCTCGATCGCCTCGGCGTGCGTGCCGTGGTTGCGATAGGTGGCGTTGGGCACGTCGCCGCCGGAATAGCCGACGCGGGTCGCGATCACGCCCGGAAGCCGGCGGATCAGGTCCTGCATGCCCCAGAAGCAGCCCCCGGCGAGGATCGCGGTTTCGGTGGTGGCCATGGCGGGGTCCTTTCGTGCGCGTGGGGTCGCGCCCAATGTAGGCGTCGCGAGGGCTCGCGCCAATCTCACGCGCCGCCCAATCGGAACGGCACCACGGCGCGGCTGTTGACGGGCACCTCCAGCTTGCGGTCCAGCGGCGGGAAGGCGCGCTGGGGGCAGTCGTCGCGTTCGCAGATGCGGCAGGAGACGCCGATGCGGACGGGGGGACCGTCGAGGTCGACGCCGGCCGAATAGACCAGCTGGTCGGCGTATTGCAGCTCGCAGCCGAAGCCGAGCACATAGCGGCGGTTGGGCTCCAGATAGGAGCCGGACGGCTTCACCACGGCGCGGGCGACGCAGAGATAGCGCTCGGCGTCCGGCATTTCGGCCACCTGGACCAGGAAGCGGTCGGGCGAGCTCACCGCGTCGTGGACGTTCCAGAGCGGGCAGGCGCCGCCGAACCGAGCGAAGCGGAAGCGGGTGGCCGAGTGGCGCTTGGTGATGTTGCCGGCGTGGTCGAGCCGGACGAAGTAGAAGGGCACGCCGCGTTCGCCGGGCCGCTGCAGGGTCGAGAGCCGGTGGCAGACCTGCTCCAGGCTGGCGTGGAACGATCGCGCCAGCTGCTCGATGTCGTGACGCAGCTCGCGGGCCGCGGCGGCGAACCTGCGATAGGGCATCAGGATGGCGCCGGCCGCGAAATTGCCCAGGCCCACCCGGCAGACGTCGACCGCCTGGCGGCTGCGGAAGCCGGCGCGGGCGAGCTCGGCCTCGACCAGGCCGGAGAGCTCGGTGGCCGCCAGGTGGAACACCATCTGGAAGGCGCGGGTCTCCGACGGCTGGGCGGAGTTGAGCGACAGCCGGCGCGTCTTCGGATCGTAGGCCCGCATGATGTCGCCCTCGGCGTCGAGGGCGACCGTGACCCCCAGGCGGCGCTCCAGATAGGCGGCGAGCGAGGCCTCCGAGAAGTCGACGCCCTCGGCGCGGGCCTGCTCGGACAAAGCCTCGGCGGCCAGGTCGAGTTCGTGGATGTAGTTGTTCTGGAAGTGGAAGAAGTCGCGGACTTCCTCGTAGGGTAGCAAGGAGCTGGCTGCGACGGACTCGTCCAGGGCGATGGCCTGGTCGGTCAGCTTCAGCCGTTCGTCTAGCTGGTGGTATGCCCGGTGCAGGTCGAGGAACCGTCGGGCGAAGGCCGGCGCATGCCGGGCCACCTGGCGCAGCTCCGAAAGCGCGATCGGCGGCTCGCCCGGGGCGGCGTCGGCGACCACCTCGCGCAGGTCGGAAACCAGCCTCTGGTCGTCCTGCGCGTCGAAGGTCGCGGCTGGGGTTTCGAAGGTCTCGACCAGGGCCACGAGAATGCGCGGGGTGACCGGCCGCTGGTTGGCCTCGATCTGGGAAAGATAGCTGATCGAGACCCCGAGCCGGCGGGCGCAGGCCTCGAGTTTCCAGCCCCGGCCCTCCCGCAGCGCGCGGACCTTCGGGCGAACGAACAGCTTCTCTCGCATTTCACAATTTCACAAATGACGTGCGCGTCACCGCGAATGTTTCGCACGATCTTGGTTGAATCTCACGCAACTTTTGAGACTTTTCGCTCCCAGCATTTTTCACGTCGTCCACTCAATTTCGCGAGCCCCCATGCAAAACCTGCGTTCCTGGACTTCGACCTACGCCCTCGATCGTCGCGCCCGCATGAGCGACCTCTCCCGTCTGTGGGGCGTGACCCCGCGCGCCCTGCGCTTCTACGAGGAGTGCGGCCTGATCGATGCGGACCGTGATCGGCGCAATCGCAGGCTCTATGACCGCAAGGCGGTGGACCGGCTGGAGATGATCGTCGAGCTGCGCAAGGCCGGCGTCGGCCTGAGCGACATCCGCGAGGTGCTGTCGGCCGAAGGCGACGCCGCCGAGGCGCTGCGCGTGGCGCTCGGCAAGCTGGAGGCCCGGCGCGAGGAACTGCATTCTGCCCTGGGCGCCGTGGACCATGTGGCCGAACGCCTGGGGTCGGTCAAAGCCGTCGCGGCCTGATCCACGCCTCACCTGATGTTCAGTAAGATTCTGATCGCCAACCGTGGCGAGATCGCGGTTCGGATCATTGGCACGTGCCGTCGTC
>CAMFHW010000457.1 GCA_945952175.1 uncultured Phenylobacterium sp.
CTCGTAGCGTTCCCACAGGTCGGCGCCGACCTGGCGGACGTCAAGGCGGCGAAGCTTCGGCGCCTCGGAAAGTGCGGCGAGCCCCAGGCCGCCGATCGCCGGCCGCCCCTCCCCGCCGATGACCATGGGCGCGCGGAACCACTCCAGGGCGTCCACCAGCCCGCAGCGGAGGAAGCTCGCCGCCACCGTGCCGCCGCCCTCGACGAACAGCCGGTTCAGGCCCTGGTCCGCGAGCGCGGCGACCACGTCGGCCAGGTCCGGCCGCTCGCCGCCGCCCGCATCGACCTGGATCACCTTCACGCCGGCCTCGGCCAGGCGGGACTGGGGCGGCGTCTTCGAGACCACATAGGTCGGAACCTCCCGCGCCGTCGCGACCAGCTTGCAGCCGTCGGCGAGCCTCTGGGTGCTGTCCAGCACCACGCGCGCCGGCTGGGGGCCATCATAGCCCGCCAGGCGCACCGTCAATTCCGGATCGTCCGCCAGGGCCGTCTCGACGCCGACCAGCACAGCGTCATGCTCGGCGCGCAGCCGGTGCACCTGCTCCCGCGCCTCGGGCCCGGTGATCCAGCGGCTCTCGCCCCTCGCCGTCGCGATGCGGCCGTCCAGCGAGGTGGCGAGCTTCAGGGTGACGGACATCAGTGCACGACGCCCCGGCTAGGCGAGCGCACGAAGACGTCATAGTCGCCCACATGGCCCGGCCAGTCCTCGTCGTGGGAATGGCCCTCCAGGAACGACAGCCGGCCATTGCGGACGAACAGCACGAAGCCGGCGCCATGCTCCAGGCCCTCGATGTCGGCATAGACGTCGTTGAGCTCGAAATTGGCGGGCTCGAACAGCACCTGCGGGCTCACGGCCAGGTTCAGGAAGAAGCCGGAGGGCGTCTTTCGCCGCGAGGTGACGGTGGCGAGGGCCAGCTGCGCCTGGATCAGGGCCGCGTGGTCCGGATGGGCTTCCATCAGCTTCTGCAGCACGTCCGCCTCGAGCGCAGTCACGCCCATGGTCCGGACCAGATCCCTAGCGCTCATCCTCTGCGCCTTCGCTCAGGCCCTCCTGGCCGAGGAAGGTGGCGAACTCGCCCGCCTCGCGGAAGTCGCGATAGACCGAGGCATAGCGGACATAGGCCACGTCATCGAGGGCCTTGAGCTGCTTCATGACCATCTCGCCGACCGCCGAGGACGGCAGCTCGGTCTCGCCCATGCTCTCGAGCTGGCGCACGATCACCGAGATCATCCGCTCCACGCGCTCCGGCTCCACCGGCCGCTTGCGGATGGCCACGGCGATGGAGCGGGCGAGCTTGTCGCGGTCGAAGGGCGTGCGCCGGCCGGAGCGCTTCACCACCGTGAGCCCGCGCTCGAAGGTGGTGAACCGGCCACCGCATTCGGGGCAGAGGCGGCGCCTGCGGATCGCCGCCCCATCCTCGGAGGGGCGGCTGTCCTTCACCTGGCTTTCGGCGTGGCCGCAGAACGGGCAGCGCATGATCTAGCCCCTTCCGGCCAATCCAACCCCTATTAGAGGGATTAGCTGTAGATGGGGAAGCGTTTCGTCAAGGCCACCACCTCGGCCCTGACCTTCGCTTCCACCGCCGCGTTGTCGCCGCCGGCCGCGACGCCATCCAGCACCTCGCCGATCCACTGGCCGACCTGGCGGAATTCGCCGGGGCCGAAGCCGCGGGTGGTGCCGGCCGGGGTGCCCACGCGCAGGCCCGAGGTCTGCATCGGCGGAAGCGGGTCGAAGGGGATGCCGTTCTTGTTGGTGGTGATCCCCGCGCGCTCCAGGGCCACCTCGGCGTCGGCGCCCGACACGCCCTTCGGCGTCAGGTCGACGAGCATCAGGTGGCTGTCGGTGCCGTTGGAGACGATCTTGAAGCCCGCCTTCTGCAGGCTCTCGGCCAGCGCGCGGGCGTTGTCGATCACCTGCCGCGCATAGAGCTTGAACTCGGGGCGCAAGGCTTCGCCGAACGCGACGGCCTTGGCCGCGATCACGTGCATCAGCGGGCCGCCCTGCAGGCCGGGGAACACCGCGCTGTCGATCTTCTTCGCCAGCTTCTTGTCGTTGGTCAGGATCATGCCGCCTCGCGGACCGCGCAGAGTCTTGTGCGTCGTCGTGGTCACGATGTGGGCGTGCGGGAACGGGTTCGGATAGGCCCCGCCGGCCACCAGGCCCGCATAGTGGGCGATGTCGACCATCAGGATCGCGCCGACGCTGTCGGCGATCTCGCGGAAACGGGCGAAGTCGATCTGGCGCGAATAGGCCGAGCCGCCGGCGATCACCACCTTGGGCTTCTCGGCCAGGGCCACTTCGGCCGCCTGGTCGTAGTCGATCAGGTGATCCTGGGCGCGGACGGCATAGGCCACCGGGCGGAACCACTTGCCGGACTGGTTGACGTTCTTGCCATGGGTCAGGTGGCCGCCGGCGGCGAGGTCCATGCCCATGAAGGTGTCGCCGGGCGCCATGGTGGCCATGAACACCGCCTGGTTCGCCTGGCTGCCGGAGTGCGGCTGCACGTTGGCGTATTCGCAGCCGAACAGCTGCTTGGCGCGCGCGATGGCCAATTCCTCGGCCACGTCGACGACCTCGCAGCCCCCGTAGTAGCGCTTGCCGGGATAGCCTTCGGCGTACTTGTTGGTCAGCACCGAACCCTGCGCCTCGAGCACGGCGCGGGAGACGATGTTCTCGGACGCGATCAGCTCGATCTGGTCTTGCTGGCGGCGAAGCTCGCGGCTCAGGACGGAGGCGAGTTCCGGATCGGTCTCGCCGACGGCGCCGGTGAAGAAGGCGTCGATGGCGTTTGCGGCTTGAAGCTGGCTGGTCATGGGAGGGCTTTCAGGATTCGGTGGCTCGGCCTGGGGCGCTCTTTAGCGCCATCCCCCGGGGGAGCCAAATAACGAGGAAAGATTTGTCGGGAACAATCCGTGCGCGGCGGCGTTGTGGCCTAACCGGAGGTGCACGCGCAGTCTCGCTACGCCTTTCGGACTGGGTGTTTGTGCAACCGAGGGGCGGAGAATGAGTATTGAAGCCGGAGCCGAAGAGACTTCGGGTGAAGAGTTGTTGCGTCTGGGGGTGGACATCGTCACGGCCTATGTGAGCCGCAATCGCGTGCCGGCCGAGCAGGTTCCCGAGATCATCAAGACGGTTCACGAAGCCCTGACGGGTCTCGGCCGTGAAGCGCCGGCTCCAACCGAGGAGCGTCCGAAACCGGCCGTGCCGGTCGGCAAGTCGATCCAGCACGACTACATCGTCTGTCTCGAGGATGGGAAGCGGCTGAAGATGCTCAAGCGCTACCTGCGCTCGCGCTACGATCTCAGTCCCGAGGAATATCGGCGCCGGTGGAACCTGCCGCCGGACTATCCGATGGTGGCGCCCGCCTATGCGGCGCGGCGATCCGATTTCGCCAAGCAGATCGGCCTGGGCCGCGGGGTTCGTCGTCGGGGCTGAACCCCGGGGTCTGACACGTGTGCTGAAGCCGAACGGCCTCCGAATGGATGCGAACGAGGGCTGGTATGCGCCCGCAAGCGCCTTCACACAAGACGGCAGGCCCAAAAGCAAACGGCCCGGCGCGAGCCGGGCCGTCTTCGTAAGATCTCGACGATCAGCGGATCAGGCGGCGACGCCGCCGACCCGCTTGATGTTGCAGTGGGTCCAGAGGGCGCTCAGCGCCTTGACCAGGTCGTCCATCATCTCGTCGGTGTGGGCCGGCGACGGCGTGAAGCGCAGGCGCTCGGTGCCGCGCGGCACGGTCGGATAGTTGATGGGCTGCACATAGATGCCGTAGTCGCTGAGCAGGATGTCACTGATCATCTTGCAGTGGACCGGGTCGCCCACCTCGACGGGGACGATGTGGCTC